>NZ_DCXA01000136.1:0-4400 GCF_002328915.1 Aquabacterium sp. UBA2148 | reverse complement strand
CCCGCCTGACGGTGGCCACGCTGGCGCAGAAGCTGGGCGTCTCGCGCGGCACCGTCACCAACCGCCTGCGCAAGCTGGAAGACGAGGGCGTGATCGTGGGTTACACGGTGCGCTTGCGCCCCGATGCCCAGCCCGAGTTGATTCGAGCCTGGATGAGCATCGCGGTGGAGGGCAACCGCGCCCGCGAGGTGATCGCCTCGCTGCTGGGCGAGCCCGGTGTGGCCAGCTTGCACGACACCAATGGCCGCTGGGACCTGCTGGCCGAGTTGCAGGTGGCGCACCTTGGCGAGCTGTCTCAGGTGCTCGAGCGCATCCGCTTGATCAAGGGCATCAGCCACACGGAAACGAGCCTGCACCTGCAGACCCATCGCGTGGCTTGAGTCGCGTTGCCCGCTGAGGCTGGAGGCGGTGCAAGGGCGCGGCGTCCAGCGCAATGGCGTGACCCGGCTCAGCGAGCGGCGGCCAGCTTGATGCGGCTGACTTCCTGCGCGAACGCCGCGCTGGTGCGCAAGGCCTGGTACCTGGCCTGGGCGGCCGCGTAGGCTTCGGGCATCAGCATCTGGATTTCGGGGTCGTGGAACTGGTCCAGGCCAGCCCGTTTGGCCAGGATGGCATCGGCTTGCACCTCTTCGCGCGTCAGGGACTGGGGCGCCCCGCTGGATTGCTGAGCCAGCGCGGTCTGGGTCATCAGGGCAGCGCTCAATGCGGTCAGCAGCGTGGCGGCGATGCGGGTGGTGGTCTTCATGATCGGGCCTTTCAGTCTCGGGTTTCAGAGGGAGGCGGGTTGGAGCCGCCTTGAAAGCAAGTCTGGGTTTTCTCGTAAGATCAAGCAAATCGATTGAATGCATTTTTCTCATGAACGAAATCGATATTCGCCACGCCGACTTCCGCCGCATCGACCTGAACCTGCTGGTGGCCCTGGATGCCTTGCTGAGCGAGCGCCAGGTGGGCCGAGCGGCCGAACGCCTGTTCATTGGCCAGCCGGCCATGAGCCACGCCCTGGCCCGCCTGCGTGAGCTCTTTGGTGACGAGTTGCTGGTGCGCACTGGCCGTCAGATGGCGCTGACCGACCTCGCAGCCCAGTTGGCGCCGCGTGTGCGCGCCTGGCTGTTGGCCGGGGCAGCCCTGGTGCTGGAAGAGCCGCCCTTCGACCCGGCGCAGGCACAAGGCCTGGTGCGGATGAGCATCCCCGATGGCCTGGAGTCGCTGATCCTGCCGCCTCTGCTGGCTCGCTTGCGCGCCGAGTCACCCAGGGTCCGCTTGAAAGTTCAGCTCATCGAGGTCGAACGCCTGCTCGATGCCCTGGATGCAGACGAGGTCGACATCGTGGTGGTCGGGGTGCCCTTGCCCGAGCGCAACTGGCACGAGCGCATGACCTTGCTGACGGCCACGATGCAGTGCGTGCACTCGCGTGAGCAGCTCGCCATCAAAGGCCCCTTGACCCTGCAAAAACTCGCCAAGCTGGACCACGTGGTCAGCAGTTACCGAGGTGAGGCCGCGACGGTGGTGGATGCGGCCTTCGCTGCCGAGGGCCTGCAGCGCAACGTGGTGGCGGCCGTGGCGGGCGTGGCCTCGACGGTGCGCATCTTGCGCAGCGCGCCACTGGTGTCGATTCAGGTGGTGCTCAGTGGCGTGATGGAGCTGCCGCCAGACCTGGTGGTCACGCCCCTGCACACGCGTGAGCCCTTGCGCATGTCGGTGGACATGCTCTGGCACCGTCGGCACAGCCAGCAGGGCCTGCACCGGCATTTGCGGACACTCATCGGCGAGATATCGGCCTCGCTGAGCGACCTGCGCCGCGCACCGCGAGCAAAGTGATCAATCCAGTCAGAACCCTTTGTTCATCGGGTTTGTGCCGAGATGTCCCAGCCAGGACCACAGGCTTATCCACAGAAACTGTGGATAAGCTCATCTGCCCTTGAGCTGCGCTTCGCGCCACAGCGTGGGCGTCGTGTCCGTCCAGCGGCGAAACGAGCGATGAAAGCTCGCCACCGAGTTGAAGCCAAGGCAATGCGCCACATGCTTGATGGGCAGTTGTTCGTCGGCGAGCAGGCTGCGGGCTTTGAGGAACTGGCACTCCTGCACCAAGGCCTGGTAGCTGGTCTGCAGGTCGGCCAGGTTGCGCCTCAGGGTGCGCTCGCTCATGTTCAGCTGGCGCGCCGTCTCGGTCATGCTCGGCTGTTGCGGCAACGCCGACAGCAGCCATTGACGAACCTTCTCTGCCGTGTCGATGCGGTTCATCCGGGCCGACAAGGCCTGCGCGGCCCGTTCGCGTGCGCCGGCGTAGCCCACTTGGCTGTGGCTCATCATGGGACGACCGAGCGCCGTGCGGTTGAAGATGACGCGGCAATTGCGTTGCCCGAACCGGACTTTGCTGCCCCACAACGCGGTGTAGCGCGGGGTGAGTTCTGGCTCGCATTCGTGGGGCACCTCGATGGCGATCAGCTCATCGTCGCGCATGCCGCCAAAACGCAGCATCTGCAGGATCGACGTCACCAGGAAGTCGTGGCGGTAGCGCACGCAGCCATGCTCCTGCAGCCAGGGGTGCATCAGCACCTGCGCCTCGTCATCGCGCTCGATCAGCGTGTACTCCGGCTCTTCGAACAGCAGGGGCGTGAAGTGTTTGACGTCCTCGAAGATGTGCCGCAGGTCAGGTGAGAACAGAGCCAGCGGCGTCATGATGCTGTATCGCATCAGCGCCAGGCTCTTGCCGGCGATCAGCCCGAAAGCGGGGTCCGCCGTTTCGGCCAGGATCACGCGGATCATGTCGGCGAAATGTTCGGCCGGCACCCATTCGCCGTCTTCGTTGAGCAAGCTCGCGGGGTCAAGCTGGCAACGCTTCAAGATGCGCTCGCGATCGAGCCCTTCCACGTCCAGCGTGTGGGCCATGACGATGAGGTTGAGCGGTGAGATGCGCATGGAGCCGGGGCAATCGGGACCGGGGGTGAGGCGGCGGTGCAGCAGATTGAGCAGCCGGCTATTGTCCTCATCTCTGCTTTGATCGAATGACGTTTATCGACAGGGTCTTCCCGGGTCGTTGGTGCAAGCATTTGGCCGCGATGGCCAGTGACACCGAAACGCTCTCGAGTCAGGTCACCGATGTTGCGAGCGCAAAGCAAAAAGCCACCGCGGGGGTGGCTTTGTTGGCTAAACGCTTATCGCGCCTAGGCTTTGTTTGGCTCCCCGACCTGGGCTCGAACCAGGGACCTACGGATTAACAGTCCGGCGCTCTACCGACTGAGCTATCGGGGAATGTGTCGGCTTCTTGGTTGCTTTCAAGTTCGCTGAACTCGTCATCAACCGAGAACGCAACTATAGCACTTTTTGCCTGGCTGTCGCAAGTTCTGGCGTTTTTGGCGCGGGTGTTGAAGCTTTGCGACAGCCATGCGCCATGGGCGCCTGCATCAGAACGACACGCTGGCCGTTGCGCTCACGCTGCGAGCCGCCTGGGGCATCAGGTAGACGTGGTCGCTGTAGGTCGGGGCTTCGCGCCAGTTGCGCAGGTTGAAGAGGTTGTGCACGTTCAGGCGCCAGACGACGTTGCTGCCGGCCAGCGTTGTGGCGGTGCGCAAGCCCAGGTCGGTGCGTGTCCAGGAGGACAGGCGCAGGCTGTTGTCGGCGGTGATGGCGCGAGGGCCTTCGTGGATGACGTCGGTCTGCAGCCAGGTCGATTCCAAGCCCGGCACGCGCCAGGCCACCGATGCACGCAGGGTGTGTTCGGGCACGTTGGTGGCGGGCTTGCCATTGACGTTGACGTCGGTGCGTTGGCTGCCCCGGCGCTCGGTGTCGAGCAGGGCGCCCGCCAGCGACGTTTGCCAGGAGGCGCTGCGCCATTGCCACGAGGCCTCGATGCCGCGGTGAACCGCCTCGCCATCGTTGAGGTAGGTGTAGAGGATGCCGCCCAGGCCATCGTCCTGGGTGATCCGGTCGGCCACAGGGCGGTGGATCTGGAAGGCGTTGACGCCCCATTGGTGGCCACCTGCGGCCGACTTCAGGCCGACTTCGAGCTGTCGGCTGCGGCGAGTCGGCAGCACCTGACCCGCATTGGTGTAGGCGATGAAGGTCGAGGGTGCCGGGTTCTGTGCCGCCGTGGCTTCGATGCCTTGCCCCCAGCTGACGTAGGCCTGAGTCTGCTCGGCCAGTTGGTAGCCGATCGCGGCCCAGCCCGTGGTCACGCTCTCATCGAGCGAGGCGCTGCGGTTGGCGCTGGTGTCGGTGAGCTCGGTGTCGCGTTGCAGTTGGGTGTGTCGCAGGCCCAACCAGGCGCGCCAGGGGCCATCGTGGCTGAGGGCGTCGACGACGCTGAACTCCGTGCTGCGCTCGCTGCGCAGGGTGTTGGCGTAGTCCAGAGGCAGGGGCGCCTCGGGGGTGGTGAACTGGCCGGTGATGTTGCCCTCGCC
>NZ_DCXA01000104.1:7075-7936 GCF_002328915.1 Aquabacterium sp. UBA2148 | reverse complement strand
CGAGGCGGATGCCGCCGAGGCCGCCGAAGGAGCCGCAGGAGCACTGCCACCCTCGGTGCCCGCACCACCGCCCATGCCGGCGCCCGCCTGCGGCGCCTGCCACGGCACCGCCTTCACGGGGCCTTTGCCTCCGGCCATCATGAACTTCTGGAAGCCATCGACCATGACTTGTTCACCGGCTTGCAGGCCGCCGAGCACGACCCATTGGTTGCCACGCGCACCACCGAGCTTGACGGGGCGAGGCGCCACCGATCCGTCCTGCGCCACCACCAGCACCGTGTCGGCCTGGGCGCCGCGTGTGACGGCTTGTTGGGGCAGCAGCACGCCACCGTCGACCTGGGCCTGCTCCAGGCGCACGCGCACGTACATGCCTGGCAGCAGCAGGCCTTGCGGGTTCGGCAGCTCGGCGCGCAGCGAAACCTGGCCCGAGGTGCTGTCCACGCTCAGGTCGGCGAACAGCAGCCGGCCGGGCAGCGGGTACTCGCGGCCATCGTCGAGCACCACGCGCACCTCGGCGGCGTTGGCGCCGGCTTTCTTGAGCGCACCGGCCTGCAGGGCCTGCCGCAGCTTGAGCACCTCGGTGGCCGACTGCGTGAAGTTCACGTACAGCGGGTGCACCTGCTGGATCAAGGCCAGCTGGGTGACTTCGCCCTGCCCCACCAGCGCGCCTTCGGTGACCAGCGCACGGCCGATGCGGCCCGAGATGGGCGCCGTCACGCTGGCGTAGCCCAGGTTGATGCGAGCGGTCTGCAGCGCGGCTTTTGCAGCGGCCACGTCGGCCTGGGCGGCGCGTTGGCTCACCTGCGCGTTGAGGAACTCTTGCGGACTGATGGCCTTGGCGGCCTGCAGCGGCTCGTAGCG
>NZ_DCXA01000104.1:6082-6992 GCF_002328915.1 Aquabacterium sp. UBA2148 | reverse complement strand
TACCTGCAGCGGCTCGTAGCGCTGCACCAGGGCCGTGGTCTGGGCCAGGTTGGCCTCGGCGCGGGCCAGCGCGGCCTGGGCGCTCTCGACGGTGGCCTGGTAAGTGGCCGAGTCGATCTGGAACAGGGGCTGTCCGGCCTTGACGTCGGCACCTTCGGTGAACAGGCGCTTTTGCAGGATGCCGGCCACGCGGGCGCGGACCTGGGCGGTGCGCAGGGCTTCGAGGCGGCCCGGCAACTCGGCCATCAGGGGCACCTCGCCGGGCTGCACGGTGATCACGCCGACCGGCAAGGCTGGCGGCGCCGAACCGGCGGCCGCCTGCGGAGCGCCCTCCTGCTTGCTGCAAGCCGAGAACAGGGCGGCAGCAGCCACCAGAGACACCCACATGCAAAAACGTCGCGCCATGCTCACCTCGACAAATACTTGCCTAGTCAATTGTTAGCCTGCCAGTGTACCCACAAATGGCAGAGGATTTGTGAAGGCGGGCGGAAAAGCCCCGGCTCAGGCTGGGGCCAATGCGCCGTCCGAGGACTCGTCGAGCGCGCCCCCGCTGGCGGCCAGGTGGCCGTCGTCAGCCCAGCCCACCATGGTCAGGCCATCCGGGCTGTAGAGCAGCCGGTTGATGGTGGCGTTGCCGATGGTCCAGCTGCGCGGCGCCGTCAGATCAATGCCGTTGGCCGCGCGGTAGAAACAATCGAGCACGCCACCGTGGGCCACGACGACGATGGTCTGGCCCAGGTGACGCTGCGCCAGGCGCACCAGGGTGCCGACACAGCGATCATGGAACTCGGTGAGGGTCTCGCCACCGACCGGACCATAGGCCGGGTCGCGTTGCTTCCAGCGCCGGGCCTGATCGGGCCAGCGGCTGTGGATCTCTTCGTGGGTGAGGCCTTCGAGCTCGCCGAAGTGA
>NZ_DCXA01000104.1:3215-5997 GCF_002328915.1 Aquabacterium sp. UBA2148 | reverse complement strand
GAGCCGCACCGCCACCCCGGCCGCGCGGCCAATGGCCTGGGCCGTGAGGTGCGCACGCTGCAGGTCGCTGCTGTAGATGGCCTCGATGGCTTCCTGCGCCACCGCAGCGCCCACCCGCTCGGCCTGCCACAGGCCGGTGTCGTTGAGCGGGATGTCGGTGTGTCCCTGGATGCGGGCTTCGCGGTTCCATGCGGTTTCGCCATGGCGAACCGCGATGAGTCGGGTGACGGCGTCGGTCATGACGGCATCATGCACCAGCCATGCTGCACCGCACAAGACCGGGTTTTCAGACGCAAAAGCTCACACGCCCCACACGATGGGCTTGCCGCCGGCCTGTGCCTGCTCGATCAGGCGGATGAAAGGCGCGGCGCGCTGGCGCAGGCTGACGGGCTCGTCCTGGAAACCGACGGGCGGCTTGTCGTCCTGGCGCTTTTCAGCATCGGCGGCGTGGGTGCCTTCACCCGCCTGTGCCGTGTTGGGTGAGGCGGGCGAGTCAGGCAGCTGATCGGGGTCGAGCGCGCGGAAGGTGGACAAGGCGTGCGGCATGTCGGCCACCTCGAGGATGCCGGGCTGCGCAGCGGTCTTGCCCAGCAGCTTCAACAAGGCCTCGGCGTGCGCCGACAGCATCACGAGGTTGCCGGTGGCCTGGGATTTGAAGGTGACTGGCATGTGGCGATTGTGCGCCGACTTGCAGGCTCATGGCGCGCACACCGACAGCTGTCACGCAGGCATCAAGGCGCGGGCAGGCGGTCCTGCTGATGAAAGCGCGCCGCGTTGAGCCGATCGAGCCACTTCTCGCTGATGTTTTCGACGTCCACCAGGCCAAAGCCCAGCACCACCGCCTGTTGTGCCGCGGTCTCGGCTGGCTTGCGGCTGCGGTACATCTCCACCACGGCCACACCGGTGTCGTAGAGCTGCTGGTTGCGCTCTTGCAGGACGCGCTGGCGCTGCTCGCTGGTTTCGAGCAACTGGCGCACAGCCCGCAGGCTGCGCTGGCCATCACCCAGCTCTTTGGCCTGCTGGGTTTGCTGCGCCTTGGCCTCGGACAGCTGCTGCTGCACGGCTTCGAGCTCACCCTCGAGCTGCTTGACGCGCCCTTGCGATTGGCGCGACTGCGCCTGAGCACTGGCCAGCAAGCCCGATGACTTCTGGGCTTCAGCCTTGTCCTTGAGCGCTGCTTCGCGATCGGTGGCGCATTGCGCGCGCTCGCGCTGCAAGGTGGCGACCTCGTCCTGTGCGGCCCGCAGCGCCAGCTGTGCGCGGCGCAGCGCTTCTTTCTCGCGGCTGCCTTTGTCCTGCGCCCAGCCTGGTGAGGCGATGGCGCAGGACGCCAGCACCAGGGCGGCCATCAGCCCAGGGCGCCACCGACTGATCGCGGTGTGATGTGGGTGTGCGTTCATGTCGAGGCTCCGATCAGAAACGCGAGTTCAGCTCCACCTGCAGCACGTCGACGCGCTGGCGGATGCTGCTGAGGTTGGGCACCTCGGCGCCGTCGCTGAGCGTTTCGGTGCGGCCGTCGGTGAGGTTGCGGGTGCTGGTCAGGCGCAGGCCCAGTGAGGTGCGCGGGCCCACGTAGTAGGCCCCGCCCAGCGTCCAGCCAACGTAGTTGGTGCCACCCAGGTGCCAGGTGGTGTCGGTGAAGGCGTCCACCCACGCATCGCGCTCGAAACGGCGCCAGCCGAGGTAGGCCGACCAGTCGCCCAGCAGCTCCTGCTTGGTCGAGCCGATCTGCGCGCGCGCTTGCCAGGCGTTGGTCTTTTTGGCCAAGTCGATGTTGGCGCCGGGTTGGGCGCGGCGGCGGATGTCGGCCTGGCTGAAGCCGGTGTTGTGGATGAAGTCGGCGCTGATGCGCATGCTCAAGCCTTCGAAACCCTGGTGGTTGTAGGCCGCACTCAAGGTCAAGGGCCTGAACTTGCTGGCCAGGCCCCAAACGGGCGCCACCGCCGTGGCTGAACCCGCAGCAGCCACCGGCTGGTTGATGCGGATGAGCGTGTTGCCGCGCTGGCGAACAGCCTTTTTGTATTCGCTGGAGAGGTAGCTCTTGTCGGCCGCGCTGAAGGTGTTGGCCGTGTCCCGGTACATCGGGTCGAAGTTGCCTTCGATGTTGTTGAAGTCGTAGTAGCCCAGGCCGATGTCGAACTGGCTGCTGGCGTCGGGCTTGAAGATGGCGCCCACCTGAGCGCCATACAGCCAGGCATCGGCCGCGTCGCTTTGGAACTCGCTGAGCGGGAAGGCGCCGGCGTTGACGAACACCTTGTTGGCGTCGTTGAAGGCGTGCGTGGCCTTGACCGCCACGCCATCGAAGTTCATGTCGTCGGGCCAGATGAGGTCGCCACCGAAGTAGGGGCTGCTGAAGCGCCCAACGGTGGCCGTGACGTCGGGCTGGTGCGGCGTCCACTGGATCCAGGCGCGGTCGAGCAGCACGCTGTACTTGCTGAAGTTGCCGTTGCTGCCGCCCAGGGTCTGCGAGGTGGACAACGCTTGCGCATTGCCCGTGCTCAGGCGCAAGCCGGTCTTGAAGCCGAAGGCCAGGTCGCTGGTCAGGCCGAAACGGGCGCGCAGGGTCATGCGGTCGCGGCGGTCCTGGGTGTTGGTCAGGTCAGGCGACCAGGCGATGGGGCCCTCGTAAGCGGCGTCGTTCTGGAAGGCCAGGCCTTCGCCTTCGGCGGCCGAGACGTTGCGGCGGTCCCAGTCTTCCGACTGCAGGCGAAAGCGCACGTCGCCTTCGAAGTTGATGCGGCGTGCCCAGGCCGGCAGCGCACCCGGCTCGCCCCATCGCTCG
>NZ_DCXA01000104.1:0-3156 GCF_002328915.1 Aquabacterium sp. UBA2148 | reverse complement strand
GTTGAGCACCTCTTGTTTGATCTCGTCGCGCATCTGGTTGCGCAAGGACTCGGGCACGTAGGGCACGCGGATGACACCGCCGCGCGGTGCCGCAGCCGTGGCGGACGCGGGGGCTGCGGGCTGCGCCGCTGCGGCGTCGGCGGGTGCGGTGTCCTGCTGGGCCTGCTTGAGCAGTTGCTCGGCCTTTTCCTGAGACAGCAGGCCACCATCGACCAACAGCTTGATGAGGTTGAGCGTGGTGCCGCGCAGGCGCTCGAGCTCGGCGCGCTCATTGGCCACGGCCGGGGCAGACAACAGGCCGCACAGCAGGGCCGCCGCCACGGTGATGGGCCTCATGCCGAGGCGACGGTTGGAGATGACTTCAGGCATGGTGATCAATCGTTCAGGGAGGTGATTCAGGTGGGCACTCAACCGTTGAGCGGGTTCACGGACAGGCGCATCTCCAGCGGCTGAGGCAGGCCTGCGGGTGGCACGAGCCGAAAGCCCTTGCTGATGTCCTGCATCGCCGCACGAACCTGGTTCTGTGCGGCCGCGTCGCTGAGACCGCCGATCTCGTAGCGGTCAATGCGCCCGGATGCATCGATCCAGATCTGCAGGCGGGCACCCAGGCGGATGACGTCGCGGGCCAGGGTTCGATCGAGCTCGGCGCGCAAGACCTGCTGTGCGCTCTTGGCATAGAAGTTGAACTTGGCGCGATCGCCCGCAGAAGGAGCGGAGGCCCCGTTGCCAGCACCGATGGCGCCGCCCTTGTAGTCGCTGCTGACGCTGCCGGCCGAGAAGGCACTGGGGCCATCGCCAGCGGCGCCTTCCATCTTGAGCTGTTGGGGCTCGGGCGGGGCTTCGGCCAGCTTGGGCTGGTCTTGCGGCTGGGGGGTGTTGTCCTGCGGCTTGGGCTCGGGCGGCTTTTCCGGCTTGGGCGGAGGCGGCGGTGGGGGCGTGTCGGGCAGCACCGCGATCTTGACCGTCTGGCGCTTGGGCGCAGCGGGGCCCGAGCCCATGAGGCTGTGGACCAGCAAAGCTGCGCCGATCAGGCCCAGGACGATGCCGCCGGGCACGATGAAGCGCGTCAGGCCAGGCTTGCTGTCGTCGTCGTTGGAGGCGTTGATCGACATGCTCAGGTCCCGATGCGCGAGGTGACCAGGCCCATGGACACCTCCAGCTTGTTGCACAGGTCGATCACGGTGACCACCTCGGCGTAGTGCGAGCGGGCGTCGCCCTTGATGGCCACGCTCATCTTCGGGTCGCGCTGCTTGGCCTGCAGCAACTCGCTTTCAAGTTGCTGCACCGTGACGGGCACGCCGTTGAGCAGCAGCTGCCCGCCCGGCATGACCTGCACCACCTTGAGGTCGTGCTTTTCGGTGCTGGGGGTGTTGCTGGGCTTGGGCATGTTGATGGTCAAGCCCTGCACCGATGCGGTGGTCATCAGGATGAAGACGACCAGCAGCACGTAGGCCAGGTCGAGCATCGGTGTGACGTTGATGCTGTCGTAGGGTTTGGTTTCGTCTTGGACTTGCATGGCCTGCTTTCACTGCATCGCTGCTTCATGGCGCGCGTTTGGTGGCCAGGCCGATTTCGGTGATGTCCAGGCGCTTGGCGATCTCCAGCACCTGCATGACCTTGTCGTACTGGGCGGCGGCATCGGCCTTGAGCACGACGGGCAGCGCCGGGTTGGCAGCCTTGTGCTGGGCCAGGCTGGCTTGCAGCTCATCGAGGCTGACGGGGTAGGCGTCCAGGTAGACCTGGCCGTCGGCGGTGATGGTGATGCCCTTGGTCTGCGGCTTGGCCAGGTTGTTGGCGGCCTGCGTGAGCGGGCTGTTGACCTTGACGCCCTGCACCGAGGCGGTCGTCATGATGATGAAGACCACCAGCAGCACGTAGGCAAGGTCAAGCATGGGCGTGACGTTGATGTCGTCGTACGCCTGCAGGTCGCCTTTGACGTCACCGGCCATGTCAGCGGGCTCCGTGGGTTTCGGCCACGCGGGTGACGAACTCGTCGACGAAGATGCCCATGTCCGACGAGATGTTCTTGATGCGGGCGGCCAGGTAGTTGTAGCCGAACAGCGCCGGGATGGCGACGGCCAGGCCGGCCACGGTGGCCAGCAGGGCCGCCGCGATGCCGGGGGCGATGGCGTTGACGTTGACGTCGCCCGCTGCCGCAATGGCCGCGAAGGTGATCATCACGCCCACCACGGTGCCCAGCAGGCCGAGGAAGGGGCCGCCGGAGATGGCGATGGTCAGCAGCACGATCTTGCTGTTGAGGGTGTGGCTTTCGCGGATCAGGTCGGCATCGACCGCGGCCTTGACGGCGTCGATGGAGGCGCCGGAGAGCTTGGGCGCACCGGCTTGGCCCACCTCGCGCTTTTTCAGCTCGCGCAAGCCGGCCTGGTACAGGCGAGCGAGCTGAGAGTGCTTCATGCCGGAGGTCTCGACGGCCAGCACGTCTCGGGCGTTGCGGAAGTTCTCGAGGAACTTCAGGTTGTCCTTGTCGGCGCGGCCCACCAACACGGCCTTGTCCCACATCACCCAGGCGGCGATGACGAACATCACGCCCAGGATGACGATGACGACCCAGGCGTCGACGGTGAGGTTGTCGACCAGGATGGCGAAGTGGCCGGCCTCGCCGTGGCCTTCACCGGCTTCGGCGGTCTCGGGCGTCTGGGTGTTGGCCAGCACCAGCTTGGCGTCGGCGCTTTGTGCGGCATGGGCGAACTTCAACCAGTCGGCGCTGCGCACGGTGGCGGCCACTTCCAGCTGGTCCACCAGGCCACTCAGGCCCTGGCCCACGGACACCGGGCCTTCGATGGGCGTGACCGCAGCGGGCACGTCGGCCTGTGCGGCTTGCGCGCCGTTGATGTAGAGCGTGAGCTTGCCGTTGCCCACGGTGACGGCCAGGTGCGCCCAGGCGGAAGGGGGCAGCTCGCCACCGGACGCCACGACCGCGTCGAGTTGCGCGAAGGCTTTGCCGCCGTCGAGGTTCAGGCTCAGCGCGCCTTGCTTGAACAAGGTGCCCGTGAGCGCCTCGGGCTTGAACCACAGGCTGACGCTGTAGGGACCGCTGCCGGCGGCCTTGAGCTTGTCGGAAGACCACTGCAGCGGCTCTCCGTCGAGGCGAGCGGCCACGCCGATCAGGCCGTTGACCTCGCGCACCACGGGGCC
>NZ_DCXA01000078.1:1639-5115 GCF_002328915.1 Aquabacterium sp. UBA2148 | reverse complement strand
GACCTGAACATGGGTTTGATCGTAGGCGCGCCGGGTTTGGTGCTGGTGTTCTTGGTTTTGTTTTCGGTGGTCGCTCTGCGGACTGCCAACTGGCGCTGGCAGGGTCAGGCATGGGTGTTGTCGTTGGCCGCCTTTTCAGCCGTGCTGATGGCGTTGCCAGCGCTCGCTACCACCAACTGGAATCACGGGCAGACGGTTTACAGCCGCTATGCTTATTGGATTGGGGTTCCGCTGGCAGCAGGGCTCATTCATGTCCTGGGCTACCTTTCTGCGCGAACTCGCCGAGGGGTGATCGGTTTCGTGTTGCTGCTGCAGTGCATGACCATGCTCATCTATGGCTTTTGGGGCAAGAGCTGGCGTGGCGACTACACGACCCACAAACCTCATGCGGCTTTTGCCATGCGGGTTGCGCCCGGTTTGTACAACCCTGTCCCGGAGATTTTTTTCGAGCGCGTATTGGGCCATGAGGTGGCTCCGAATCGGGCCGTGGCCTTCCCGCAAGAAGGCGCCGCAATGAAACTCTTGGTCCCAGCCGACCAGGCGCTCGACTGGCAAGCCCGGTGCGCTGGGTCCGCCATCGTGGGTTCGGAGGGTGGGTGGGCCTACGTCAACATGAATCGGTCGGCGCCATGTGATGCGGCGTCAGCGACGCAATCGAGGTGAGCTGGCTTCTCGCGTGTGCTGCGTCAAGGGGCCTTGCACCGGCTCAACGAGGAGGGGCGACCAGTGCAGCGGCGCTGTGGTGCGGCGCTTGGCCTCGATGTCCCGGTAGATGAAGCCGGCTTGTTCTTCGCTCACGCCCAGGCACTCGGCCAGCTTCGCGGCAGGCAGGCCCTGGTTGAGGTGCCACAGCGCCACGTCCATTTCCTTGTAGGGCAGGGCGTAATAGAACTCGTCCTGGCCCTGGCTGAGGCTGTAGGTGTCGGTGGTCGGGGTGGCGCTGCAGATGACCTCGGGCAGCCCCATGTGACGGGCCAGCGCGTACACCTGGGTCTTGTAGAGGTGGGCGATGGGCTTGATATCGGCCGAGCCGTCGCCGTTCTTGACGAAGAAGCCCTGGTCGTACTCGACCCGGTTGGGCGTGCCCACCACAGCGTAGTTCAGGCGGTCGGCGTGGAAGAACTCCAGCGTCTTGCGGATGCGCTGCTTGAAGTTGGTGGCGGCCACGATCTGCAGGTATTCGCGCAGGCCCAGGCGCTGCTCGTGCAGCGGGCCGTTGCCCGGCTCTTGAACCACCAGCTTGAAGTGGTTGATCTGACCCTGTGTGCCGCCCGCGATCACGATCTTGTTTTTCCAGCCCTCGCCATAAGCCGGGAAGACGGTGCGGATGGCTTCGTCGCGCCAGCGGTAGCAGCCGATGGCCTCCAGCGCAGGGGCGATGTCTTCGACCGTGTGGCGGATGCCCAGGTGCTCGGCCAGCAGGCGGCCTTTGATCGAGCTGTCGGATGACGAGTCTCGCTCAGGCATCAGCAGGCCAAACACCTTGTCGGGGCCCAGGGCACGCACGGCCAGTGCTGCACAGACCGAGCTGTCGATGCCGCCTGACATGGCCACGACCAGCCCGCGGCGTTTGAGGTGCAGGCGCATCAGCTCGCGGATCTTGCTGGTGATGCGGTTGATTTCGGCGTCGCGATCGAAGTCCAGCAGGGTGTCGATCAGGGTGTCGATGGGTGGGGGCATGGTGATGGCTTTCCCTGGATTTGAATGGCTGGCTGAAGTGGATGGGGTGTTGGGCGGCAGCTCAGGTGCCTCAGGTGCCGATCAGGTGTTTTTGCACCTTGCCCGAGGCGGTTCGGGGCAGGGTGTCGAAAAAGTCGATCTGCTTGGGCACTTTGTACAGGGCCAGGTGTTCGCGGCAATGGCGCTGGATGTCGCGCGTGAGCTGTGGCAAAGGCGGATGACCTGGGGCCGGGATCACGCAGGCTCGAGGCACCTCGCCCAGCAGCTCGTCGGGCAGCGGCACGACGGCACACTCGCTGACGCCGGGCACCGCTTGGATGCAGTCCTCGATTTCATGTGGCGACACGCGGTGCGCGCCCACCTTCAGGATCTCGCGGCTGCGACCGTGGAGGAACAGGAAGCCCTCGGCATCGAGGTGACCGATGTCACCGGTGTGCAGCCAGCCGTCCACCAGGGCGCTGGCGGTGTCGTCGGGCGAGTTCCAGTAACCGAGCATGAGGTTGGGGCCACGAGCCCAGATGTCGCCGACTTCGCCCGCAGGCTTGGCCCGACCGTGGCCATCGCGCACCTGCAGCTCGACCCCGGGCAGCGCCATGCCCACCGAGCCCGGCTTGCGCCGTCGCTGCGCCGGGCTCAGCGTGGTCAGGCGTGAGCAGGCTTCGGTTTGCCCATACATCACCCAGAAACCGACCTCGGGCAAAACCTGTTGCAGGCGCTCGATGCGCGCCGGGTCCATGGGGCCCCCAGCCTGGGCCATGTGGCGCAAGGCGGGCAGGGGGTGAGCGCTCAGCTGACCTCGCTCGAGCAGCAGGTAAAACGACGAAGGCACACCGTAGAAGTGTGTGGCCTCGACCTGGGCCATGCGCTGCACGATGCGCTGCGGGTACATGAAGCTGTTCTCCAGCACCAGCGTGGCGCCCAGGCTCAGGTGGGTGTGCAGCACCGAGCTGCCAAAAGCGTAGTGAAAGGGCAGCACGCACAGGGTCACGTCGTCGGGTGACATCGGCAGGGTTTGCTGCACGGCGAGGACGTTGGCAGCCAAAGCGCCGTGGCTGAGCATCACGCCCTTGGGCTGTCCGGTCGTGCCCGAGGTGAAGACCAGGCTGGCCAGGGCCTGAGGCTCCAGCGCGCAAGGGGCCGCATTGGGCGGTGGCGGCTGAGGCGTATCGGGCAGAGCCCGCCAGCACAGGCGGGCCTGGCAGACCTCGGTCAGTTGCGCGATGTCAGCGGGCTTGAGCGCCGGGTTCAGTGCAACGACCACGCCGCCAGCCCACCAGGTGGCATACAGGGCCACGGCCAGATCGGCGCTGTTGTCCATCACCAGGGCCACGCGATCGCCGGGTTGAATCAGCGACTTCAGCCGCTCGCCCTGGGCTGCAATCTGACTGGCGAGCGCGTCAAAAGAGGTGCAGCGCTCTGCCTCGACGAACGCAGGGTGCGCGGGGCGCGTGGCTGCCTGGTGCAGCAGGCGCGTCAACAGCAGCGGGGCGGAGGTGGGGTTCTGAGCGCCGGACATGACCGGTTGCGATAGAGCGATGCAATTCCACACAGTCTAGGGGGACTCCGCGCCCTTGGGCACCTTATCATCGTCCGGAAGGACTTGATTCAAGGGGGTGTGCATGTGCGGTGTCGCGGGGGTGCTGGATTGGCGGGCTCAGGCCAATCCAGTGTGGTCTCCTGACGACGGGCTGCTCAGGCGCATGGCCGACACCCTCCACCACCGAGGGCCGGACGGTCGCGGCTTCCTGAAGCGCCCTGAGCTGGGGCTGGCGCACCCCCGCCTGGCCATCGTCGAC
>NZ_DCXA01000078.1:0-1565 GCF_002328915.1 Aquabacterium sp. UBA2148 | reverse complement strand
TGCTGGGGCTGGCGCACACCCGCCTGGCCATCGTCGACCTCGCCGGCGGCGATCAACCCATCTTCAATGAAGACGGCAGCATCGCCGTCGTCTTCAACGGCGAGATCTTCAACCACATCGAGCTGCGCGACGAGCTGATCGCGCAAGGCCACCGTTTCGCCACCCGCTCAGACACCGAGGTCATCGTCCACCTCTATGAGCAGCATGGCGACGACTTCGTGCACCACCTCAACGGGCAGTTCGCCATCGTGCTGTGGGACGAGCGCCGCCAGCGCCTGCTGCTGGTGCGCGACCGCGTCGGCATCGCGCCGCTTTTCTACCGCATTGGCGAGACCGATGACGAGCACCAGCTGATCTTCGGCTCCGAGGTCAAGGCGCTGTTGCCGGCCCTGGTGCGCAGCCCGCGCGTCAACCGCCGCGCGCTCGACCAGGTCTTCACCTGCTGGACGCCGGTGGGGGCCGAAACGCTGTTCGAGGGCATCTGGTCGCTCGAGCCCGGCACCATGCTGATCGCCGAGCCGGACCGCGACAAGCACCTGCACGCCACCGTGCGCCGTTACTGGGACTGGCGCTTTCCGCTGTCGCCCGACGATTGCCTGCAAGGCTCTGACGAAGACTTGCTCGAAGAGTTGCGTGCCACCCTGGTGGACGCCACCCGCATCCGCCTGCGCGCCGACGTGCCGGTGGGGGCCTACCTGTCCGGCGGGCTCGATTCGTCGATCCTGACCAGCGTCATCCACCACGAGACGAACGCGCCGCTGCGCACCTTCTCGATCGGTTTTGAGGACGCCTCGCTCGATGAAAGCGCCCAGCAGCGCGAGATGATCGATTTCCTGCATGCGCGCCACAGCCGCATCGAATGCCGTCAGGAAGACGTCGGCATGGGTTTGATGGACACCGTCTGGCACGCCGAGTGCGCTGTGCTTCGCACGGCCCCGGTGCCCATGCGGCTGCTCTCGGGCCTGGTGCGTCGCCAGGGCTACAAGGTGGTGCTCACGGGCGAAGGTGCCGACGAGGTCTTTGGCGGCTACGACCTGTTCAAGGAGGCCCAGCTGCGCCAGTTCTGGGCGCGAGAACCCCACTCGAGCGCCAGGCCAGAGTTGCTGCGGCGCTTGTACCCGTGGCTGGCAGGTCAGTCCGGGCGCTCTGATGCTTTCATGCGCGGCTTCTACGGCGCAGGCCTTGAAGACCCCGATGACCTGCTGTTCTCGCACGGTCCGCGTTTCGACACCACGCGCAAGGCGCGCATGTTCCTGCTCGACCCCAGGCCCGATCACGAATCGCTGGACGACATCCGGGCGCTCATGCCGCGAGAGTCCAGTCGCTGGCACCCCCTGGCGCGCGCGCAATACCTCGAAGCCCGCCTGTTGATGGGCAACTACCTGCTGTCATCCCAGGGCGATCGCATGCTGATGGCCAATGGCGTGGAAGGGCGCTTTCCTTACCTCGATCACCGCGTCATCGAGCTGGCCAACCGCCTGCCGCCGCGCCTGAAGATGCGGGGCCTGCGCGAGAAGATCGGCTTGCGCCAGGCCATGGCCCGCTACCTGCCCGATCGCACGCGC
>NZ_DCXA01000084.1:6345-8604 GCF_002328915.1 Aquabacterium sp. UBA2148 | reverse complement strand
CAGGGACATGGGCGGTTGGGGGCGAAGAAAGAACGACAAAGACGGCACCCTCTCGGCTGGCGGGAGCCGCAGGGCGACGCGGTGGGGCGGGGGAGGGCCGATACTATCGCGATGGCACGCAAAAAAGGCAAGTTCGGGGCGCAAGTCCCTTCGATGGCGAACGGGATCACGGCGTCGGATCCTGTCGTCCAGCGCTTCGACCGGGTGGACGCCTTGCGCGGGCTGGCGCTGGTGTGGATGGCAGCCTTCCATTTCTGTTTCGACCTGGCCAACTTTCGCCTGACGGAATCGGATTTCTACCGCGACCCGTTCTGGACCTGGCAGCGCACCTTCATCCTCTCGACTTTTTTGCTGTGTGCCGGGGCAGGCCAGGCCATCGCCACGCACCGGGGGCAGAGCTGGGCACGTTTTTGGCGCCGCTGGGCGCAGATCGTCGGATGCGCGCTGCTGGTGAGCCTGAGCAGCTGGTGGATGTTCCCGCGCAGCTACATCTCCTTCGGGGTGCTGCACGGCATGGCGGTGATGCTGGTCGTCGCCCGCCTGAGTGCGCCGCTGGGGCGATGGCTGCTGCCTCTGGGGCTGCTCGCCATGCTGCTGCCGCGCTGGCTGCAAGATCCATTATTTGACACGAGGCTGACCAATTGGGTGGGCCTGGTCACGCACAAGCCCATCACCGAAGACTTCGTGCCCGTGCTGCCCTGGCTGGGCGTGATGTGGTGGGGCCTGGCCGTGACGCAATGGCTGTTGCACCACCGGCCGCAGTGGCTGGGCGGTGCTTCATCGCAGGTTTCTGCGGGCAACTCGGGCGACAATCACGGCCTTGCCTGGCGGGCCCTGGTCTTGCTGGGGCAATGGAGCCTGAGCTTCTACATGGTGCACCAGCCGGTGTTCATCGGTGCACTGATGGCCTGGCAGCAGTGGCTGGGCCCTCGGCCGCTGTCGCCGTGATCAGGTGGGCCCCTGGCCTGCCAGCGTTCTTTGCCTCCTGCCCCCTGACGCGTCCCGTCTTCACATTCGCATCACCCCTTCTCGAGCCTTTGACATGTCCCAAGCCCTGACCCAAGACGAACTCAAGACCCTGGTGGGCCGTGCCGCCCTGGAACACGTGCCGGCTGGCAGCGTGGTGGGCGTGGGCACGGGCTCGACCGTGGACAAGTTCATCGATGCACTGGGCGAAGCCTTGAAAGCCGACCCGAAGCGGGTGAGTGGGGCGGTTTCCAGCTCCGTGCGCAGCACCCAGCGCCTGAAAGCCCTGGGCGTGCCCGTGCTAGCGTCCGAGAGCGTGACGGGCCTGGGTGTCTACGTGGATGGCGCCGACGAGATCGACCACGCCGGCAACATGATCAAAGGCGGTGGTGCCGCGTTGACGCGTGAAAAGATCGTGGCCGAGCTGGCCGAGCGCTTCGTTTGCATAGCCGATGAAAGCAAGCTGGTGCAAGTGCTGGGCAAGTTCCCCCTGCCCGTGGAGGTCATCCCGATGGCGGCCGCGCAGGTGATCCGTGCCTTCGCCGCCATCGGCGGCCAAGGTCAGGTGCGCGAAGGCGTGACCACCGACAACGGCAACATCATCGTGGACGTGCGTGGCCTGCAGATCACGGATCCGGCCCGCTTCGAGTCAGACGTCAACCAGTGGCCGGGCGTGGTCACCGTGGGCGTCTTTGCCCGCAACAAGGCCAACGTTTGCCTGCTGGGCACGACGGCTGGCGTCAAGACGATTTCGTATTGAGGCTCAGGTGGCGGGCCACACCCGCCGCCGCCAAACGGGCCGTGGCCAGGGTCGCGGTCAACAGGTATCCCCCTGTCGGCGCTTCCCAGTCGAGCATCTCGCCGGCGCAGAACACGCCTGGCATGGTGCGCAACATCAGGTGCTCGTCCAGGGCTTCGAAACGAACGCCGCCGGCGGTGCTGATCGCTTCGTCCATCGGGCGAGCGCGCACCAGGCTGATCGGCAGGTGCTGGATGGCTTGTGCCAGCCGCAGCGGCTCGTGCATGTCGTCCTTGCTGAGCAACTCGTGCAGCAGCGACACCTTCAGTCCTTGCAGGCCCAACCGGCTCTTGAGGTGGGTGGACAGGCTGCGCGGGCCGCGTGGGCGCTTGAGCTCGGCCAGCACCTGCTCGGGCGAGTGGGCCGGCAGCAGATTGAGCCACACCGTGGCCGATCCATCGCGCTCGATGGCGTCGCGGATTCGGCC
The DNA here is from genome assembly GCF_002328915.1 of Aquabacterium sp. UBA2148. NCBI lineage: Bacteria > Pseudomonadati > Pseudomonadota > Betaproteobacteria > Burkholderiales > Sphaerotilaceae > Aquabacterium > Aquabacterium sp. UBA2148. The sequence goes on along the minus strand of NZ_DCXA01000084.1, from coordinate 6,412 downwards.
GGAGAAAGCATAGACCAGGCTGCCCTCGATGCCCGACTCGGTCAGCACGAACTCGCCCTGACGTGTC
>NZ_DCXA01000084.1:0-6293 GCF_002328915.1 Aquabacterium sp. UBA2148 | reverse complement strand
CGGTCAGCACGACCTCGCCCTGACGTGTCTCGCTGAGGCCTTGCTGGTCGGTGAAGGTCAGGGTGACCGGCTTGATGGGTTGGCCGGCGTGGCGACTCGTGAGGTGTTCCGACCAGCCGCTGCGCCCCGGTGCGGTGGGCGCCACGTCGAAGCCGCAGTTGGCCGCCCGCAGGGGGGCGACATCCACGCCGCGTTCCTGCAGCCAGGGCACCCAGCGGCCGTCCGAGCCCAGGCGCGACCAACTGCCGCCACCCAAGGCGAGCAAGGTGGCGCGAGGCCTGACTGCGATGTCACCGCCGGGGGCGGTGAAGGCCAGGTCCCCGTCGGGTGTCCAGCCTTGCCAGCGGTGGCGGGCATGCACGCGCACGCCCTGCTGGCGCAAGCGACTGAGCCAGGCGCGCAGCAAGGGGGCCGCCTTCATCTCTTGCGGGAAAACGCGGCCAGAGCTGCCCACGAAGGTGTCCACACCAAGGCCCTGGCACCATTGGCGAAGGTCGTCGGGCGTGAAGGCCGCCAGCATGGGCGCCAGGGTGCCTGATCGCCCCTCGAAGCGCGTGACGAAGCGATCGAGCGGTTCGGAGTGCGTGATGTTCAAGCCGCCACGGCCCGCCAGCAGGAACTTGCGCCCCACCGAGGGCATGGCGTCGTACAGGTCGACCTGCCAGCCTTGTGCGGAGAGGAGTTCGGCTGCGGCAAGCCCTGCAGGGCCACCGCCAATGATGGCCACGTCGGTTTCGATCACAGGGTGCAAGGTCAGGTTAGAAGCGGAAACCTTCGGGCGGGTTGCCGATGGTGGGGGCAAAAGGCCGATCGCTTTCGTTGCGACGATCGCCCGCCGGGCTGGAGGCAGGCTTGGGCGGCGCGAGCGGGCTGGCTTCGGGCTGGGTGTACCCAGGTGGAAGCTTCGACTGCTGCGGGTAGCCGGCCGCATCGAGATAAGCGTTCCACTCCGACTGCTGCAGTCCGATGATCTGCTTGCCACCGACCTTGAGCAAGGGCAGCTGGGTGCTGTTTTCCTGGGCGTTGAAGGCTCGGACGTCTTCGGGCGTGTCGACCGTCTTTTCGGTGTACGGCACCCCGCGTGACTGCAGCAGTTGGCGCCCGCTTGCGCAGGCCCCACATTCGCGCATGGTGTAGAGCGTCACCGGGTGGCGGTTGACCACCTGTTGCAACTCATAGGGCAAGGCAACGGTGCTGACACCCGCCCTGGATTTGCCGAGGGCTTGCGCCCCTTCGCCCACGGGAGGGCGGTCTGTGTAGGTGACACGGCCATCGGGGCCCACGATTTTGTAGGCGCCCCAGGCAGCCGGAGCCAGCAAGGCGCTGAGCAGCGCGGGCAGGCAGGCCCGCCAGAAAGCACGGTGGTTGGTCGCTGACATGGCTGGCTCCTTCATTGACTTCATCAGGCCATGCCCTGGTGGCGCAGCAGGGCGTCGATCTGGGGCTCACGCCCGCGAAATGCCTTGAAATTGTCCATGGCGGAGCGGCTGCCGCCAGCTTCGAGGATGGCCTCGCGGTAGCGGCGCCCGACTTCGGCGTTGAGCACGCCGGTTTGCGGCGTGGCGGCTTCTTCGAAGGCTGCGTAGGCGTCGGCAGACAGCACCTCGGCCCACTTGTAGCTGTAGTAGCCGGCTGCGTAGCCGCCAGCGAAGATGTGCGAGAAGCTGTGCTGGAAGCGGTTGAAGGCCGGCGGAATGTTGACGGCAACTTCCTGGCGCACCTCGTCGATCACCTTCTGAACATCGGTTTGTGCGCCGGGCTCGGCGTGCAGGCGCATGTCGAACAGCGAAAACTCGATTTGGCGAGCGGTCTGCATGCCGCTCTGGAAGTTCTTGGCGGCGACCATCTTGTCGAACAGCGCGCGTGGCAGCGAAGCGCCGGTGTCCACGTGGTGGGTGAGCTGCTGCACCACGTCCCACTCCCAGCAGAAGTTCTCCATGAACTGGCTGGGCAGCTCGACCGCGTCCCACTCGACGCCACTGATGCCGGCCACGCCGATGTCGTCGACCTGGGTCAGCATGTGGTGCAGACCGTGGCCAAACTCGTGGAAGAGGGTGGTGACGTCGTCGTGGGTGAGCAGGGCGGGCTTGTCGCCCACGCCGCGGGCGTAGTTGCACACCAGGTGCGCCACCGGGGTCTGCGTCAAGTGGTTGTCGGGGCGATTCCAGCGGCCACGCACGTCGTCCATCCAGGCGCCGGGGCGCTTGCCGGGGCGGGCATAGGGGTCGAGGTAGAACTGACCGACCAGCTGACCTGCGCGCTCGATGCGGAAGAAGCGCACTGTTTCATGCCACACGGGCGCCGTGTCTGGTTTGATGACGACGTCGAAGAGCTTTTCGATCAGGCTGAACAGGCCCTTGAGCACGGTCGGCTCGGTGAAGTACTGCTTGACCTCCTGGTCGCTGAAGGCGTAGCGGGCCTCCTTGAGCTTTTCGCTCACGAACGCGATGTCCCAGGCTTGCAGGTCGGGCAGGGCACATTCGGTGCGCGCGAAGTCGCGTAGCTCGGCCATGTCCTTCTCGGCGTGAGGGCGAGCGCGTTTGCCCAGGTCGCGCAGGAAGTCCATGACCTGCTGGGGGCTTTGGGCCATCTTGGGCACCAAGGACACCTCGGCGAAGTTGGCGTAGCCGAGCAGCTGGGCCTCTTCCTGGCGCAGGGCGACGATCTCCTGCATCAGCGTGGAGTTGTCGCGCTCTGCCGGGCCGAACTCGCTGGCGCGGGTGGCGTAGGCGCGGTACATCGTCTCGCGCAGCGCGCGGTTCGTGGCGTACTGCATGACCGGCAGGTAGCAGGGCATGTGCAGGGTGAGCTTGTGCGTGTCTTTGCCTTCCTTGCCGTCGGCTTCAGCGGCGGCGCGGGTGGCGGCCTGCACGTCGTCCGGCACACCGGCCAGTTCATCGGTGCTGGCAAAGTGCGAGAACGCGTCGGTGGCGTCCATCACGTGCTCGGAGAAGGCCTGCGACTTGGCGGCCTGCAACTCCTGGATCTCGGCGAAGCGCGCTTTGGCCGCGCCTTGCAGTTCGGCACCACCCAGCACGAAGCCGCGCAGAGCGTTGTCCAGGGCGCGGCGGCGGGCAGCGGGCAACTTGCGCTCGGCGCTGGCGGCCTGGTCGGCCAGGTTGACGGCCTTGTACTTGGCGTAGAGGCGCTCGTCCGAGCCCAGGCGCGTGTAGAACTCGGTCAGGCGCGGCAGGTTCTCGTTGAAGGCGGCGCGCAGCTCGGGCGTGTCGGCCACGCTGTTGAGGTGGCCCACGGCGCCCCAGGCGCGGCCCATGCGCTCGGTCGGCACATCCAGCAGCAGGGACAGCGCGTCGTAGTCGGCCGGCACGTCGGGGCCGGTGACTTTTTCAAGCGCCGCTTCGGACTCGGCCAGCAGGGCGTCCATCGCAGGGCTGACCTGCTCGGGCTTGATCTGGTCGAACAGGGGCAGGCCGGAGGTGTCGAGGAGGGGGTTGCTGCTCATGGTGCTGGCGGTGAACGTGGGCAAAGCGGTGCGGGTGGGGCTCAGCGAGTCGCGAAGGTGCGCTCGGCGGCTTCCATGGTGTTGACCAGCAACATGGTAATCGTCATGGGGCCGACCCCGCCGGGCACGGGGGTGATGTGGCTCGCCACTTCTTTCACACCGGCGAAGTCCACGTCGCCGCAGAGCTTGCCCTCGTCGTCGCGGTTCATGCCCACGTCGATGACCACGGCACCGGGCTTGACCATGTCGGCCGTCAGCACGTTGCGCTTGCCCACGGCCGCCACGACGATGTCGGCCTGGCGGGTCATGGCGCCCAGGTCGGCCGTGCCGCTGTGGGTGATGGTGACGGTGGCGTTGGCGGCCAGCAGCATCATGGCCATGGGCTTGCCGACGATGTTGGAGCGCCCGATGACCACGGCGTGCTTGCCGCGCAGGTCTTTCATGCCGATGGATTCGAGCATCTTCATGCAGCCGTAGGGCGTGCAGGCCTTGAAGCCGACCTCGCCGACCATCAGGGCGCCGGCGCTGGCCACGTGGAAGCCGTCGACGTCTTTCAACGGCGAGATGGCCTCGATCACCTGGTGGTCGTCGATGTGCTTGGGCAGGGGCAGCTGCACCAGGATGCCGTGGATGGACGGGTCGTTGTTCAGGGCCTCGACGCGCGCGAGCAGGTCGGCCTCGCTCAGGGTGGCCTCGTACTTTTCGAGCACGGAGTGGAACCCGGCTTCTTCGCAGGCCTTGACCTTGTTGCGCACGTACACCTGGCTGGCGGGGTTGTCGCCGACCAGCACAACGGCCAGGCCGGGCTTGAGGCCCTTGGCGGTCAGGGCGGCGGCGCGCTGGGCGACTTCGCCGCGCAGTTGCTTGGACAGGGCGTTGCCGTCGATGAGTTGGGCGGTCATGGTGGGGCTCCGGGGAACGAGGTGAGCGGGTTCAGCGAAAAAGGGGCTTCGGGGCGTGCCCGAGTGGCCTCAGGAATGGAAAAAGGCCGCTTGCAGGCGGCCTTGTGGGGGCGGCTGGGCAGCCTTACTTGGTGCCGGCTGCGGGCGCCTGGCCGCTGGCGCCCAGGGCGATCTTGAGCAGGTCGGCCACGGTGTTGGCGTTGAGCTTTTCCATCACGTTGGCGCGGTGGGCTTCCACCGTCTTGATGGAGATGCCCAGGTCGTCGGCGATCTGCTTGTTCAGGCGGCCGGCGACGATGCGCTCAAGCACCTGGGCCTCGCGGGTGGTCAGGCGCGAGAGCAGCGCCTCGCGGCTGGCGGCCTCTTGCGACTGCGAGAAGGACGAGCGGGCCTGGTCCAGCATGCGCTCGACCAGGGCGACCAGGGCGTCTTCCTTGAAGGGCTTTTCGATGAAGTCCATCGCGCCCTTTTTCATGGTGTTCACGGCCATGGGCACGTCGCCGTGACCGGTGATGAACACGATGGGCAGGGGGGACTTGCGCTCGAGCAGCTTGTCTTGCAGCTCCAGGCCGCTCATGCCATCCATGCGGATGTCGGCGATCAGGCAGGCGACTTCGCGGGGGTCAAAGCGGGCGAGGAAGGATTCGGCCGAGTCAAAACAGCGAACCCGGTAGTCCTTGCCCTCCAGCAGCCACTGCAACGAGTCGCGAACGGCCTCGTCGTCATCCACCACATACACAGTGCCTTTTTTCGGGATCAAGCTCATGGGTTGTCGGCAAGCAAATCGTTGGAGGGGGGGATGGCCGAGTCGGTCGGGTCCGGCTGGCTACCTGCGTCGGTTTCGATCGGGAGTGTGAAGGTGAAACGACACCCCACGACGTTCGGACCATTGTAGATGTTCTCGGCCTTGATCCGACCATGATGCGACTCAATGATGGAGCGACAAAGACTCAGGCCTATCCCTAATCCCTCGGCCTTGGTCGAGTGGAAGGCCTCGAAAAGCCGCGCCAGCATCTCTTCCTTCATGCCGGGGCCACCGTCGCTGACGGTGAACTCGACCACCGGGCCCTGGTCCTCGGTCACACGCTGTTGCACCTTGAGGTCGATCAGGCGACGCGACATGGGCATCTGGGCCGAGTCGATGGCCTCGGCGGCGTTTTTCAGCAGGTTCAGCAGCACCTGCTCGATGAGGATCGGGTCCGCCATGAGCTGCGGCAGCCGGTTGGCCACCATGGTGTTGAGCGTGACCCGGCGGCGCTTCATCTCGAAAACGGCCAGTTCGAGCACGGCGTCGGTGATGTCGCGCACGCGGGCGGGCTGACGCTGCGGCTCCGAGCGTTTCACGAACTGACGGATGCGGTGGATGATCTGGCCGGCCCGTTGGGCCTGGCGGGAGGTTTTCTCCAGGGCGCTGACGAGCTGCTCGTTGTCGATGTTGCCGTTTTGCACGCGGCTGATCATGCCGCTGCAGTAATTGGAGATGGCGGCCAGCGGCTGGTTGAGCTCGTGGGCCACGGTCGAGGCCATTTCGCCCATGGTGATCAGGCGGCTGGTGAACTGCGACTTCTCGGCCTGGCGGGCGGCGGCCTCTTCGGCCTGGCGGCGGGCGGTGATGTCGGTCGCGATCAGCATTTGCGCCAGGTTGCCGTCGGTCCACTGCACGTAGCGGGCGCGCACGTCGAACCACTTCTGGACGGTGTCCATGAAGACTTCGCGGGTGTCGCTGCCGGCGTTGGTGAGCGAGTGGGCGGGCAGGCCGCCGAAGTCGTCCACGGCCTCGTCGCCGTCGATGATTTCATCGGGCATGACTTGGCCGCCGGTGAGCTGGGCGTGGGCGTCGGGGTTGGCGCCGAACCACAGGCGGTAGGAGCGGTTGGCGAACAGCAGCTCGCCGCGTTGCACCGAGACCACGGACACGGCCGCATCCA
>NZ_DCXA01000126.1:5796-6072 GCF_002328915.1 Aquabacterium sp. UBA2148 | reverse complement strand
GAACACGCGCACGGCTCGGCAGGCTTCGCGCCCACCTTGCTGCACGTAGGTGTCCGAGAAGATGCGCCAGATGTCGGCCGAGCTGAGCTCACCGCCTTGGCTGTCAGCCACGCCCTGCACCACGCTTGAAAACTCGATCTGCATGCGCCGCGGCATCACCACGCCGAAGTCGGCCTCCAGCAAGTAAGCCACCCCGCCCTTGCCCGACTGGCTGTTGACCCGGATCACGGAGTCGTAGCTGCGGCCCAGGTCAGCCGGGTCGATGGGCAAGTACGG
>NZ_DCXA01000126.1:2842-5668 GCF_002328915.1 Aquabacterium sp. UBA2148 | reverse complement strand
GCGAAGCCCTTCTTGATGGCGTCCTGGTGGGAGCCAGAGAAGGCGGTGAAGACCAGGTCGCCCGCGTAAGGGTGACGTGGGTGAACGGGCAGTTGCGTGCAATGCTCGGCCGTGCGCACCACGGCGTTGATGTCGGAGAAGTCCAGCCCCGGGTGCACGCCCTGGGTGTAGAGGTTCAGGGCCAGGGTCACGATGTCGACGTTGCCGGTGCGCTCGCCGTTTCCGAACAAGCAGCCTTCGACGCGGTCGGCGCCGGCCATCAGGCCCAGCTCGGCAGCAGCCACGGCCGTGCCGCGGTCGTTATGCGGGTGCAGGCTCAAGATCACGCTGTCGCGGCGTGCGAGGTGGCGGTGCATCCACTCGATCTGGTCGGCGTAGACGTTGGGCGTGGTGAGCTCGACCGTGGTCGGCAGGTTCAAGATCACCTTGCGGTTGGGCGTGGCGCCCCAGGCGGCGGTCACGGCGTCGCACACCTCCAAGGCGAAGTCGAGCTCGGTGCCGGTGAAGGTCTCGGGGCTGTATTCGAGCTGGATCTCGGTTTCGGGCATGGTGGCCGCGATCTCGCGCACCAGCTTCACGCCGGCCACGGCCATCTCGCGCACCTCATCGCGGCTCATGTTGAAGACGATGTCGCGGAAGGGCTTGGAGGTGGCGTTGTAGACGTGCACGATGGCCTTCTTCGCGCCGCGCACGGATTCCATCGTGCGGCGAATCAAATGCTCGCGAGCCTGGGTCAACACCTCGATGGTCACGTCCTCGGGGATGAGGTTTTCGTCGATCAACTTGCGCACGAAGCCAAAGTCGGTGTCCGACGCCGAGGGGAAGGCCACCTCGATTTCCTTGAAGCCGATGGCGCAGAGCGTCTGGAACATGCGCAGCTTTTTCTCGCAGTTCATGGGCTCGAAGAGCGACTGGTTGCCGTCACGCAGGTCGGTGCTCATCCACACGGGGGGCTTGCTGATGACCTGGTCAGGCCAGGTGCGATCTTTCAAGCCGACGGGCGGGAAGGCGGTGTACTTGGTTTGCGGGTTGGCAAGCATGGGGCGTCTCTTGTGGAGGTTGGGTTCTGGGTCTGTGCGGCTTGTGCGTTCGGCGATCTGCCGCGACCGATGAGCGAATCTTATGGCGCCACTTGCCGCAGAGGCTGCCAAATTCATGCACGCATGCCACCATGTTTGGCAGAATATTGCCAACACAACCAAAATCACGCCATGGAACACACCCTGGACAAGCATGACAAGCAGATCCTCGCCGTCTTGCAGGAAGACGGCCGCATCAGCAACCAGGACCTGGCCGACCGCATCGGCCTGTCGCCTTCGCCCTGCCTGCGCCGCGTGCGCATGCTCGAAGAATCAGGCGTGATCGCTGGCTACCGCGCGCTGCTGGACGCGCGCAAGCTCGGCCTGTCGCTGATGGCGCTCATCGGCATCTCGATGGACAAGCACACGCCCGAGCGCTTTCAAGCGCTCGAAGCAGTCATCCGCGACATCCCCGAGGTGCTGGAGTGCCTGCTCATCACCGGCCAGACGGCCGACTACCAGCTCAAGGTGGTGGTGCGCGACATGGACGCCTACCAGCACCTGCTGCTCAACCGCATCACGCAGATCAAGGGCGTGACGGGCGTGCACACCAGCTTCGTGCTCAGGCGCGTGGTGGACCGCACCGCCTTGCCGCTTTGAGCGGCGGACGTGTGCGGAGGATCAGCGTGGGCTCAGCGCAGCGGCTTGAGGAAGTCGGCCACGGCGCGGGCCATGGCCACGCCCTCTTCGCCGTGATAGCCATCGACGTAATCATTGCTCAAGCGCACGACCACCACGCCCTGCTGGGGCGAGACGTGGATCATCTGCCCCTGGATGCCCAAGGCGATGAAGTCACCGCGACCGCCCTCCAGCGGCCACCAGTGGTAGCCAAAGCCCATCAGCTCCTGCGTCTTGACCTTGCGGGGCACTTGCGTGGAGCGCCATGATTTGCCCTCGCTGGCGCGCGTGGCGTCCTGCACCCATTGGGCGTTGAGCAACTGCTGGCCGCGCCAGGCACCGTCTTGCAGGAACCATTGGCCAAACACCGCGTAGCTGCGCGCCGTGGCGTAAAGGCAGCACAGTGCGAAATCGCGGCCCTGGGCGTCGGTCAGGATGCGCGCATCGTCGGGCATGCCCAGCGGGGTCCAGATGTCGCGGCTGAGAATTTGGTGCAGCGGCTGGCCCTGCGCCCCCTCCAGTGCCATCGCGATGGCCTGCGACACGATGCTGGCGTACTCGTACTTGCTGCCGGGCTCGAAGGCTCGGGTCAGCGCGGGCTCGGTCACCTTCTGGTCCAGGGTGTGGCCCGCCAGGCCACCCGTGAAGCGGTTGGCGATGACCTGCATGAACATCGCCACGCGGTCGACCTCTTCCACATAGCGCACGCCAGCGCTCATCATCAGCGCCTGCTTGAAGGTCACGCCCTTGAAGCCATTGGCGGCCAACGCCGGGGCGTAGCGGTCCATCGGGTCATCGACCGAGGCGATGCGGCCTTGCTGGATGGCCAGGCCCACCAGGGCCGAGAGCACCTGCTTCATCATCGACCAGGACTGGTGCAGCGTGGTCGGGCCGTTGGGCCAGCGGTGGTGCTCGTAGACCACCTTGCCGTCTTGCAGCACCAGCAGGGCCTTGACCGAGCCGCGTGCGTGGAAGTCTTCCAGCGACCAGCGGCGGCCATCCCATTCATAGCGCACGGCTGAGAGGTCTCGGGGGGCTGCAGGCAAGGCCTCGCGAGCGGGCGCCTGCCCTGACTTGGGGCCGCTCACCGGCGCCGTGGGCAGCACCCACTCGGGCTTGAACAGCTGCG
>NZ_DCXA01000126.1:0-2730 GCF_002328915.1 Aquabacterium sp. UBA2148 | reverse complement strand
GCGCGCCCTGGCTGGCCAGGCCCAGCACACCGGCCACGCCCAGCCACAGGCCCAGCTTGGCCCCTTGTTGCCAGGGGCGCTGCCACCTGGTCTTTGTTTCAGCGGTCATGTCGTCTCCTCGTCTGTCGTGTTCGGCACGGCAGCGAGGATAGCGGCGGATCGGGCCGCTCAGGGCTGGGGCTGCCCCTGGAGCTTGAACCAGCGCCCGATCAGGTCACGTTCCGCGTCAGTGATCTGTGTGGCGTTGTTCATCGGCATGGCCTTGAGCACCACCACCTGCTGGTAGATGGCCTGGGCATGCTGGGTGACGAGCTCGGGCGTGTGCAGTGCCACGCCCTTGTTGGCCAGGTTGGCGTTGTGGCAGAGCGCGCAGCGCTGGGCGACGATGGCCTCGACTTGCGGGCGCAGTGAGGCGGCCGTTTCAACCACCGGTCCGGCACCAGCGGGGGCGGCGCTCACCGGCGCGGGCTTGGGCGCCAGCCAGATGGCCACGCCCAGCAGCACGGCCACCCCGGCTGCGGCCCAGCCCCAAGGAGCGCGGGTGCCGGCCACTTCGGTCTTGTGTCTGGCCACGAAGAACTGACGGATCAAGGCGCCCGCCAGCATGATCAGCACCAGCACCAGCCAGTTGTGGGCATGCGAGTAGGCCCAGCCATAGTGGTTGCTGAGCATGGCGAACAGCACGGGCAGCGTGAAGTAGGTGTTGTGCACACTGCGCTGCTTGCCGCGCTGGCCATGCACCGGGTCAACCGGCTCACCGGCGCGCATGGCTGCCACCACCTTGCGCTGCCCGGGGATGATCCAGAAAAACACGTTGGCGCTCATGGCCGTGGCCATCATGGCCCCCACCAGCAGGAAGGCGGCGCGCCCTGCGAACAGCTGGCAAGCCAGCCACGAGGCGAACACCACGACGATGAAGATCGCGGCGCCCACGATCTTGTCGCCATTCGGGCCACGGCCCAGGGTGCGGCAGATCAGGTCGTAGATCAGCCAGAAGCCTGCCAGGAAGCCGAGCGCGGCATGGATGGCGGCCAGCGGGCTCCAGTGGTGCACGCTCTGGTCGATCAGGAAGGTGCCGGCGTTGAACAGGTACAGCACCGTGAACAGCGCGAAGCCGGTCAGCCAAGTGGAGTAGCTCTCCCAGTAGAACCAGTGCAGGTTCTCGGGCAGCTTCGGGGGCGCGCCCAGGTACTTCTGCGGGTTGTAGAACCCGCCGCCGTGCACGGCCCACAGCTCACCGCCCACGCCCTTGTCGAGCAAGGCCGGGTCCTGCGGTTTGGTGAGGGTGTTGTCCAGCCACACGAAGTAGAAGGACGAGCCCACCCAGGCGATCGCCGTGATGACGTGCGCCCAGCGCAGCAGCAGGTTGGCCCAGTCGAGTGCGTAAGCCAAGATCAGAGAGAAGTCCATGCCCTGCCCTTCAGCTGCCGCGGTAGGTGGAGTAGGACCAGGGGCTCACGAGCAGCGGCACGTGGTAGTGCGCCTGTGCATCAGAGATGCCGAAGTCGAGCGGCACCTCGGTCAGGAAGGGCACCTCGGGCATCGGCGTGCCACGCGAGCGGAAGTAGGCATCGACCTGAAACACCAGCCGGTAGTGCGCGGCCTTGAGGTCGGCACCTTGCAGCAAGGGTCCGTCGATGCGACCGTCGTCGTTGGTGACCACCTGGCGCAGCAGCTGCCAGCGGCCATCGGCGCAACCATCGGGCGAAGGCACCCGCACATACAGGGCGATGGCCATGCCGACGGCGGGGGTGCCGTGCACGGTGTCGAGCACATGGGTGGTCAGGCGACCGCCGGAAGAAGGGTTGGCACTCATGATGCAAGGAAGCGAAGAGATCGAAAGGGCTTGTGCCCCAAAACAAAAACTGTATACACTTTAACCACGATGAGCGCCGCACGCAAGCCGTCCCGATCCGCCGTTCGCCCCGCACCCGAGGTTGAACAACCCGCCCCTGCACCGGTCACGCGCAGGCCGCCGCTGGCCAAGGCCGATGCAGATGCGATTCCCATGCCACCCGAAGAGGTCTCGGGCGAGGACACCAACACCAGCAGCACCGAACACATCGTGCTGGCCGTGACGCGGGCCATCGTCGAGCACCGCCTGCTGCCCGGAGAAAAGCTCGTCGAGCAGAAAATCGCCGACCGCTTCGGCGTCTCGCGCACCATCGTGAGGCAGGCTTTCAACCGCTTGTCCGAACTCAAGCTGGTGCGCCTGGAGCCGGCGCGCGGCGCCTTCGTGGCAGCGCCCTCCATCACCGAGGCGCGCGAGGTCTTCGCCGTGCGCCGCATGGTCGAGGGCCAGATGATGCGAGAGCTGGTGGCCAGCATCCGCCCCGCCCAGTTGCGCACGCTCAAGGCCCACCTCAAGGCCGAAGGCGATGCCGTCAAGCGCATCGACGTGCAGGCGCGCACCCAGCTGCTGTTCGACTTCCACGTCGAGCTGGCCCGGGTGCTGGGCAACCAGGTGCTGGTCAACCTGATGCAGGAGCTGGTCTCGCGTTGCTCGCTGATCACGCTGATGTACCAGTCGTCCGACGACGCCGAGACCTCGCACGCCGAGCACATCGCCATCCTCAAGGCCATCGAAGCCCGTGACGCCGACACCGCCGCCGCGCTGGTCGACGACCACCTGATGACGGTGGAGCACCAGCTCACCGAGCGCCCGCGCGCGCCGCACATCCCTCCGCTGATCGCCCGACGCCAGAGCTGAGCGCCCATGCCTGAAACGAC
>NZ_DCXA01000129.1:0-10583 GCF_002328915.1 Aquabacterium sp. UBA2148 | reverse complement strand
ACGATGAACTTGGGCGGTTGGGCCGAGCCATTGGTGACCGACAGGAACGAGCCCATGCCCAGCTTTTCGAGCGCCGGGCGCTCCAGCACCTCGGCCTTGATCAGCTTGCTGGCCTTGGCCAGGCGGCGGGCCTCGGTGGCCAGGTCGGAGGGGGTGCAGTGGTTGGCCGGGCGGTTGCCCAGCTCGCGCGCCAGGGTCACGCCCTCGGCAATGCCCTGGCCTTGCTGGATGCCTGCCTTGACGGCGGCGGCCTGCTCGGCCGGGCTCAGCAGGGTGACTTTTTTCAGCGCGCCGGCCTTGGGGGCACTGGGTTTGGTCAGGCGGAAAACGTAGGTGGCATCGGCCACGGTCAGCACGGCACATCGGGCGTGGTCGGCATCGAGCATCAGGCCCTCGGCTGCAGCGATGGCCACGTGGCCTGATCCGCCGTCCTTGAGCAGCGCCAGGCCCTTGGCCACGGCGGACTTGAACGATTTGGCCTTGGCGTCGGCTGCCACCGTCAGCACCAGGCGAGCAGCCTGCACGCCACGCGGGCGGTGCAGGTACAGGGCTCGACCGGCCTTGAGCGCCAGGTCATCGGCCTTGACGGCGTCCTGGATCAGGGCGTCGAGCACCGGATCGGCCGCCTGGCTGTGCTCGGGCGTGAGCACCAGCAGCAGCGCATCGGCGTTGACTTGGGAGAGGGCCGAACCCTGGGCGACGGAAGAACGGTAGTCCATGCGGTGCAAGTCCATAATGCGCGGGTTGATCGATCCATCCGATGTTATTCGATTCCTCCATCCGCCGAGAGCTCTGGCGCAGCTTCAGTGGCACGCTGGTCGTGCTGCTGACCGTGTTGCTGACCATGGTGCTCATCCGCATCCTCAGCCAGGCCACCAAAGGCAACCTCGCGCCCACCGACGTGGGCCTGGTGCTGAGCTACACCATCATCGGGCAGCTGCCCATCGTGCTGGCGCTGGCTTTGTTCGTGTCGGTGGTGGCCACGCTCAGCCGCATCTGGCGCGACAGCGAAATGGTGGTCTGGCAGGCCAGCGGCGCGCGGCAATTCCATTTCCTCAAGCCTTTGTTGCGCATGGCCTGGCCGGTGCTGCTGCTGGTGGCTGCCGCCTCGCTGGTGGCGCGCCCCTGGGCGCAAAGCCAGACGCAAATCCTCAAGGTGCGCTACGAGCAGCGCTCCGACATGGCCCGGGTGGCACCGGGCCAGTTCCAGGTCTCGGCCGATGGCAAACGCGTGTTTTTCATCGACAGCCACAGCGACGGGCTGACCTCCGGCCGCAACGTTTTCATGGTGACCACGGACGGCGACCAGGAGTCGGTGGTGACCGCTCGCCAGGGCCAGATCGAGGTGGTGGACGGGCAACGTTTCCTGGTGCTCAACCAGGGTGAGCGCACCCAGACCGACCTGGCCACGGGCGAAAAAGCCCTGTCCCGCTTCGAAACCGCCCGCATCCGCGTGGGCGAGAAGATCACCCCGCCCGACGTGAGCCCCGACCTGCGATCGATGTCCACCCCTGCGCTGGCCCTGCTCAGCCACCCCAAGGCGCAGGGTGAGATGGTCTGGCGCGTGGGCCTGATCTGGGCGGCCTTCAACATGGTGCTGGCCGGTTTGAGCCTGGCCGCAGGCAACACGCGCCGCAACAGCAACTGGAACCTGGTCTACGCCCTGCTGGTCTTCGTGGTCTATTTCAACCTGCTCAGCCTGAGCCAGAACTGGGTGGCTCGCCAACGCATGGACGCCCTCACGGCGCTGCTGGTGGTGCACGGCACGCTGACGCTGTTGAGCCTGGCGGTGATTGGGTGGCGCGATGGCGGCTGGTCCATGCGACGGGGCCGAGCGACACCCCGACCAGCTTCGGCGAGCTCAGGCGAGGTCAAGGCATGAAAACCGTTCGCCGACTCATTTTCCGCGCGGTGGCCTGGCGCACGATGCTGGTGGCATTGGCCTTCTCCGGCCTGGCTTTTTTCATCGACTTCGTCGAGGCCTCGGAAGACATCGGGCAAAACGGCTACACGCTGCTGGACGCCGTGATCACCTGCCTGCTGATGCTGGTGCGGCACGTGCATGACCTGATGCCCATCGCCGTGCTGATCGGCGGCATCATGGCGTTGGCGCGCATGGCTCAGACCTCGGAGTTCACCATCCTGCGCACCGGCGGCCTGAGTCCGGCCCGCGCCTTGAGGCTGCTGGCCATGCTGGGGTTGATGGCCGCCCTGTTGGTGGCCGCCATCGGCAACTGGCTGGTGCCCATGGCCGAGCAGCAACTCACGCGCCAACGCGCAGCCTTCAGCACCGATCAGCAGGTCACGCTGGGCCGCGCCGGCACCTGGTTGCGTGAAAAGCGCGAGGTGCCAGGCCAAGGCACGCACACCTTCACCGTCAACGTGGGCAGCGCCATCAGCGAGGGCGAGTTCGGCCAGGTGCGCATCTTCGAGTTCGACGCCAACGGCCAACTCAAGCGTCGGCTGTCGGCCAATTCGGCCCGCGTGATCCCCAACCCGGCGCCAGGCGTGGACGATGGCTCGGTCTGGCAGCTCACGGACGTGGTCGACACGCGCTGGCTGTCGCACGAGCGGCTCACACAAGAAGCCGCCCTGGCCGGCACCAAGGTGATCGACGAGCGCAAGCAGGACCACATGGAATGGGCCAGCAGCCTGACCCCCGTGGTGGTGACGGCATCGGTGCTGCCTCCGGAAAGCATGTCGGTGCTGGCGCTGTGGCGCTACACCCGTCACCTGGACCTCAATGCCCAGGCCGCCCAGCGCTACGAGATGCAGTTCTGGAAGAAGCTGGTTTACCCATTCGTCTGCTTCGTGATGATCGCCCTGGCCCTGCCCTTCGCCTACCTGCACGCGCGCAGCGGCGGCATGAGCCTGAAGATCTTCGGCGGCATCATGCTGGGCATCAGCTTCATCCTCGTCAACCACATCGCCAGCCACCTGGGCCAGTTGCAGAACTGGCAACCCTGGCTGGCCGCGATGGCACCCAGCCTGCTCTACACATTGCTGTCCATGAGCGTGTTCGCCTGGCTGGTGCGCCGACAATGACCCCAACGGAGCCCGCCCCCATGCCCCGCACTGGCATCTTGCTGTTCGCCCACGGGGCGCGTGACCCGAACTGGGCCCTGCCCTTCGAAGCCGTGGCTCAGCGGCTGCGTGCACGCGCACCAGCCTCGTCCAGCCAGTCGAACAACATGCCGCCAGAGGTGACGCTGGCGTTCCTGGAATTCATGACGCCCGACATCGCCGCAGCGGGCGATGACCTGGCCGCACGCGGCTGCACAGACGTCTCGGTGGTGCCCCTGTTCCTCGGTGCTGGCGGCCACGTCCGCAAGGACCTGCCCAGGCTCATGGCTGAGCTGGCTGAGCGCCACCCACAGGTGAGCTGGCACCTGTGTCCTGCCGTGGGTGAAACCGACATCCTCATCCAGGGCATGGCCGATGCCGCCTGGGCCCTCGCAGGGTCCGCCTCGCCAAGACCGCCTCAGGGCTGAAGCCAAGAGCACCCACCGGAGCCCGCATGAACCTGCACCAGTTCCGCTTCGTCCACGAGGCTGCGCGTCGCAACCTCAACCTCACCGAAACAGCCAAGGCCCTGCACACCTCGCAGCCGGGCATCTCCAAAGCCATCATGGAGCTCGAGGAAGAGCTGGGCGTGGACATCTTCGTGCGCCATGGCAAACGGCTCAAACGCATCACCGAGCCGGGGCTGGAGGTTCTCAAGTCCGTTGACGTGATCCTGCGCGAGCTGGGCAACCTCAAGCGCATCGGCGAGGAATACGCCATGCAGGACGCCGGCACGCTGTCGATCGCGACCACGCACACGCAGGCGCGCTACGTGCTGCCCGAGCCGGTGGCCCAGTTGCGCCGCAAGTACCCGAAGGTGGCCGTGAGCCTGCACCAGGGCACGCCCGAGCAAGTGGCGCGCATGGTGCTCGACGAGGTCGCCGACATCGGACTGGCCACGGAATCGCTCAGTGACTTCCCGGACCTGGTCACCTTGCCGTGCTACGAGTGGCAGCACGTCGTGGTCATGCCGCCTTCACACCCGCTGGCCTCGGTGCCTCGCCTGACGCTGGAGCAATTGGCAGCCGAGCCATTGATCTCCTACCACCCATCGTTCACGGGCCGCAAGCGCATCGACCAGGCCTTCCTGCAGCGGGGGCTGACGCCCAACGTCGTGCTCGAAGCCATCGACGCCGACGTCATCAAGACCTACACGCGCCTGGGCCTGGGCATCGGGCTGGTGGCAGAGATGGCGGTCAAGGACGACCCGACCATGTCGGCGCCTGGCAGCGACCTGGTCTGGCGCCCGGTGGGCCACCTGTTCGGGCCCAACATGGCCCGGCTGGCCTTCAAGCGCGGCGCTTACCTGCGGCAGTTCGTGCTGGCTTTTGCCGAGTTGATTTCAGACCGCCTGAGCCGCGCACTCATCCTGCAGGCGATGCAGCCGCCCACGGGCCTGGCCTCCGAGATGAGCCAGGACCACGGACTCTGATCGGGCACGCCCCGCTCAGGACCTGTCGTCCAGTCGGTCGAGGTCCAGGTCAACGGACAGCGGCTCCACCGCCGGCACGTCGAGGTGGGTCGAGCGCACGGGCTGGGTGGCCGTCAGCGGCGCGATTTCGGTCGAGGAGGGTCGCCTGCGCTCGGCGCGGTCTGACAGGTCACGCGCCACGGCGTAAAGGAACAGCAGCTCGCGGTAGGCAGGCAGGTCGAATGCATCGGCCTCGGGACCCAGGTGCACCAGGGACATCTCGAGCACGTCCATCGCACGCGTGGGCTCACCCCAAAGTGCCTGCAGACGCTCGACCACGCCGGGGTAGTCCACAAGGCTGCGCCCCTGCTCCATGTCGGAGGCCCAGGTCGGAGCCCGGCCGTTGAAGTGGGCGTTGAAACGCTCCTGCACACGCTCGTAATCGGCACGGCGGCCCAGCCGACGATAGATCTCCATGAGCTTGAGGAAGGGCCACGGGATCTCCTGTGTGTGGCCGCCCAAGTGGGCCTCCAGCAGCTCGATGGCGGCTTCGTCCTGTCCCAGCACGATGAAGAACTCGGCTTGCTGCTCCAGGTCGATCAGCTCCTCAACGGACACGGCCTTGAGGGGCTCCGGCGACATCAAGGGCGGCCGAGGCGCCGGCGCGTCGAACACCGGTGACGCTGGGAATCGATGGCTCGCAGCGGGTGGCGATGGCAGTCGCTCATCCTCCTGCGGCTCAGGGATGGGCCCCAACAGGTCGTCGCTCTTGTGCTCGACGTCGTCCAGGTGTGGCCTGCTGTGCGTGTCTTCGCTTTCAGGCAGGTTGAGGGGAGGCTGTCCGGTCTCTGGGCTCCACCAGGCGGCCGCCTGCTGGCGACCACGGCGAACGCCCCAGCCGTGCAAAAGCCATGCAGCCAGACCTGCCCCAGCCAAAAGAGCCAGCACGGCAGGCCAACTCCAGCTCGACCTCACAGGCTTCTTTTCAAGCGCCTGCATGCGCGACTGCAGCGCAGCCACGCTTTGCTGGGTCTGCTCGCCCGCACGCTGCAGGCCCTGCAAACGCTGCTCGAGTTCTTCGACATGCTGCTGTTGTCGCAACATGGCCTCGGGCGTGGCGTTGAGCGCACGCCACAGCGCAGCCGCAGCCTCGCGACGGGCCTGGACGTCGGCACCGGCTTGTTCGCCTTCAATCGGGGATGCCATTTGCCCGGACGAGCGCAGGCTGGGCTGAACCAAGGCGTCCGCGTCAACCGGGTCGAGCGCCAGGCGCGGGGACTCCGCAACGGGTTGCGTGCGCTGAGCCCGGCGTGGCTCCTTGCGCGTCGAAGTCGAGGGCGAGCGCTGTGCGCCCGCGCCCGCATCAGCGTTCAAGGCGGCTCGGGCAGCCTTGCGCGCAGGCGAAGTCGACCTGGGCTGGCCTTCGGCCACGGGGGATTTGATCACCTCGGCGTCGCCAGCCATCGGTTCTGCAACGGGGCTGACCTGGGCCGAACGCAGGCCAGGCGGATCGGCCAAGGCCACGAACTTGCGCGTGATGCGAGCCTGACAGCCAGCGCTCAACTGGACGTGGACCACCGGCTCATTGATCAAGGCAGTGGTGCGCAACACCAGGCGCGCGCCCATGCCGGCGGTCACGGTTTCAGCCGGCTCCAACGCCACCGACACCGCACCCGGGGCAACACGGTCATCACCAAAGAACACCTCGGCGGACACGCACTCTTGCGCGACGGACTCGCCGACTTCCAGGCGCAAGGGCACGACGACACGCAAGGTGTCGCCCAGCACAGCCTGACTCTCAGGTCGGCCCAACCCCAGGGACCAAGCGGAAGACGACCATGCCCAACCAACGGTCAGCGTCAAGACTGCAGTCAGGAGCCGTCTAGATGAGTTCATTCGGTGCATGATGGGGGTTCGAGATGACTCTAGCACGCAGGCCGTGGCGTCCATCCTCCGAATTGACGCCTTTGTCTCGCCCGCGCCAAACCCCCGCATGACCACCGAACTCCAGACCGAGCGCCACGGCAACACCCTCGTGCTGCGCCTGCATGGCCCCGCCACCCGCAACGCCTTGTCACCCCAGGTTTACGCTGCGGGCGTGGAAACCCTGAACATGGCCGAAACCCATCCGGATGTGCGCGCGGTGGTGCTCACCGGCGCCAACGGGCATTTTTGTGGCGGTGGAGACCTGCAGCGGCTGGCCCACCAACGTGTGCATGACATGGCCGCGCAGGAACGCAACCTCGACGCTTTCCATCAGTGGATTGAAGCGCTGCACAGCTTTCCAAAGCCCGTGATTGCAGCCGTCGAGGGCGTGGCCGCTGGCGGTGGGGTGTCGCTGGCACTGGCCTGCGACCTGCTGGTGGCAGCAGACAACGCACGCTTCGTGATGGCTTACAGCCAAGTTGGCCTCTCGTCGGACGGCGGGGCCAGCTGGCACCTGCGCCGCGCGCTGGGTCGGCAACGTGCGCTGGCCTTGCTCTGGCTGGGCGACAGCCAATCCGCTCACGACTGGCACGAAGCCGGACTGGTGCACACCGTCTGCACCAACGGCCAGTCGCTGGAGACCGCCCTGACCCTGGCTGGCCGACTGGCCGAGAGGCCTCAAACCGTGCTCGCCAGCCTCAAGGAACTGGTCAACGAGGCCGACCAGCCACTGCGCGCGCACCTCGAAGCAGAAAAGCAGCGCTTCCTGGCCAACCTCAGCCAGCCTGAAGCAGGCCAAGCCATCGAAGCCTTCCTGCAGCGGCGCAACCGGGGTTGATCAGTCGCCCAGGGCCACGGCCTTCAAACGCATGGCCAGCACACGGTAGAGCTCGCCGACCAGCTTGAGCTGCAGGGGCTGCAGCTTGTCTCCGGACATGCGCAAGGTCAGCATGCCACGGTTGATGGTCAGCACCATCACCAGGGTGTCCGTCCACCAGTTGCCGGCCGCCTCTTCGAGGGGCAACAGCACCGAATCGTCCAGCCAGCGGCGGGCCACGGCTTCGGCATTGCTGAAAACCACCAGGCGACGCGCCAGGGCGGCGTGATCGTTCAAGGGCACGCGCGGGTGCATGGCCAGCCAGCGCATCTCGTCCGGCAAGGTGTTGTCGATCTGGGTCTGCATGGCGTTGGTGAACCGGCTGAAAACATCGGTCTCCAACACCAGCGACAAGGCCCGGCTGAGCATGATCAGTTGAACATCGGAAGCCACGCCGGTGTCGCAACGAAAGCGAAGCTCCTTGCCAGCGATGTAGCTGCGCTGAGAGGCACCCCACTCCACACGCCAGCCCTCCGGCGCTTCGACGACGAAGCCCGTGCCGGTCTTGGCCTTGACACGCTTGAACGTGTGACCTTCGGCCTCTGCCCAGGCCGACAGCACCTGCCCCTCGTCTGTGGCGTCCCCAGCCGAGGTGGAGCCGATCATGCGCTTGATCGCGTCGAACATGCGGATTTCTTGCCCTTCCTGACGTGCCTCGCTCAGCATGAGGCGTGCATGCAGTATCGGCGATACCTGGCCTGCCTGGAGGGACTCGAACCCCCGACCTGCTGCTTAGAAGGCAGCTGCTCTATCCAGTTGAGCTACAGGCAGTCTTGACCGTCGAGTTTACGCCATCGCCCCATTTCGGGGCCGCCAGCGCGACAGCCACAGGGCGTTGAGCACCACGCTGACGCTGCTCATGGCCATGGCCGCACCCGCCACCATGGGGCTGAGCTCGCCCATGGCCGCCAGCGGGATGCCGATGACGTTGTAGCCAAAGGCCCACACCAGGTTCTGCCAGATCTTGGTGGTGGTGCGTCGCGAGACCTCGATGGCCGAGGCCACCAGGCGCGGATCACCGCGCATCAGGGTCACGCCGGCGGCCTGCATGGCAACGTCCGTGCCGCCTTGCGGGTTGGCCATGGCCATGCCCACGTCGGCGGCGGCCAGTGCGGGCGCGTCGTTGATGCCATCGCCCACCATGGCGACGATGCGCCGCTTGCCGCCCTCGCCTTGTTGCAAGCGATGGACGTGATCGGCCTTGTCGCCAGGCAACACCTCGGCGATGACCTCGCTGATGCCCAGCGCGGTCGCCACAGCCTCGGCCGCACCACGGTTGTCGCCCGAGATCATCACCGTGCGCACGCCCATGGCCTGCAAGCCGGCCACGGCCTCACGGGCCTCGGGCTTGGGCTCGTCACCGAAGCTGAAGGCAGCCATGGCCTGCCAGCCCTCGCCAGCCCTGCGCATGAGCCAGGACACGGTTCGCCCCTGGCGGGCCCATGTGGCGGCCAACGCCTGCAAATCGGGGTCGACACCACCCGGGATGAGCTCGCTCACCCAGCGCTGGCTGCCCAGTCGCCAGACGTCATCGGGCATGTCGCTGGCTTGCCCCATCGGGGTAGCAACTCGCTCTTGACCTGATGCGAGCGGCGCTGGGCGAGCTCCCGTTGGCGATGGAGCCTCCAGGGTGCCTTCGATTCCCCGCCCCGCGTGAGCGGTGAGTTGGCCCATGCGAGGAATGCCCGACATGCCGGCCGCGGCCTGCAACACGGCGCGTGCCAAGGGGTGCTCGCTGCCGCTTTGCAGGGCGGCCGCCATGGCCAAGGCCTGATCGCGTGTCAGCGCAGTTGTGCCGCTTGCAGAGGCCACTTCCCATGCCACCACGCGCGGCTGGCCAACCGTGAGCGTGCCCGTCTTGTCAAAGGCCACGACCTGCACGCGGTGGGTGGTCTCAAGTGCCTGCGGATCCTGGATGAGCACGCCATGGCGCGCTGCCACACCGGTGCCCGCCATGATCGCTGCCGGCGTGGCCAGGCCCAGCGCACACGGACACGCGATGACCAGCACCGACACCGCCCGGATCAGCGCCGCCTCGCCGCCCAAACCACCCCACCAAGCCCAGGCGCCAGCCATCAGGGCGATGAACGCCACCACCGGCACGAACACCGCCGACACCCGATCGACCAGGCGCTGGATGGGCGCTTTGCCTGCCTGAGCCTCGACCACGCGGCGGATGATGGCCGACAGCATGGTCTGCCCCCCCACGGCCGTGACCTTCATCACCAGCCGACCTTCCGCGTTGATGGCGCCGCCGCTGAGTCGCTCTCCCGGCCCTCGGGACTGCGGCAGCGGCTCCCCCGTCAGCAGCGATTCATCGACGTGGCTGTGACCTTCGGTGACCACCCCGTCGGTCGGCACGCGCTCACCGGGTCTGATCACCAGCACGTCGTCAACCAGCACCTGTGCCAGGGGGACCTCGACCTCGCCTTCGGGGCCCACGCGACAAACCGTCTCGGGCCTGAGGGCCTGCAAAGCGCGGATGGCCTGGGTGGTCTGGCGACGGGCCCGTGCCTCCAGCGCCTTGCCAAGCAGCACCAGGGTGATCACCACCGCAGATGATTCGAAGTAAAGCGCCGGGGCATGCCCGCCACCGTGCCCGTCGTGCCGCCACCAAAGCCACACCGACAGCCCCCAGGCCGCCAGGGTCCCCAGGGCCACAAGTTGGTCCATGTTGCCGCTGCCAGCTTTGAGCGCCGCCCAGCCCGCCTTGAAGAAGCGCGCGCCAAGGATGAACTGCACCGGGGTGGCCAGCGCGAACTGCACCCATGCGGGCCAGAAATGATGGTCGCCCCACAGCATGGGCAGCATCAGCGGCAGGCTGGCCAGCGCTCCCAGGGCAACCGGCCCCCAAACCGACCAGGCGGACTCGACCAGCTCCTGGGGGGCCTCGTCGGGAGCCAGCCACTGGGCCAGGTAACCCGCGCGCTCGACCGCAGCCAGCAAGGCAGTCAGGCCCTCGTCTGGAGCGACCTCAGTGGCCCAGCTCACGGATGCGGTCTCGGTGGCAAAGTTGACCTGCGCATCGGCCACCCCGGACACCTTGCGCAAGGCGCGCTCGACACGTCCGACACAGGCGGCACAGGTCATGCCGCGCACCGCCAGGTGGGTGCGTGCGCTGGGAGCGACAGGTCGGGCCGCTGAGCGGGATTCGGGTGTGGGCATGGGGCAGCAGGCAAAAAGCCGTTTCGAACGCGATGATGCCAGTCTCGACCTTGACACCATGTCAAGGTCAAGGCCTCGGCGACAAACAGGCGATGTTCGCACCCTGGTGAACGACTGCTTGACCTTGACATGGTGTCAAGG
>NZ_DCXA01000171.1:2787-11359 GCF_002328915.1 Aquabacterium sp. UBA2148 | reverse complement strand
TTCCTGGCCTTCGGAGGCGGCATCGCCATCACCCTGGATCTCGGAGGCGTCGTTGCCCTCGCTGCTCACGCCAGCATCTGCGTTCGCGCCTTCAGCTTCGATGCCGACCGAAGACTCTTCGCGTTCACCACGGCCACGACCACCACGGCGACGGCGACGGCCTTCGCGTTGTTGGTCGGCATCACCGGGCTGGCCTTCGGGAGAAAGTGACACGGCAGCTTCGGCACCTGTTGCGCCGGCGGCAGCCAGGCCCAAGGCCTGGGCTTCGGCTGCGATGGCCTCGCGGTTGATGGCCGGACGCTCGGTGTTCTCGCCACGGCGGCCACGACCGCCGCGCTCGCCTCGTTCACCGCGCTCGGCGCGGTCGCGGCCACCATCGCGGCCTGCGGCGTTTTCGCTTTCGTTGCGCTCTTCACGGGGGCCCTGGCGACGGCCACGGCCTTCGCCCTTGGCCTCACTGCGCTCACCGCGCTCACCGCGCTCGGAGCGCTCCCCGCCACGACCGCCTCGGCCACCACGAGCCTGGCCATCGCGACGGCCGCCACGACCCTTGTCGTCATTGCTTTCTGCGGGGGCGGGCGCAGCGACCGGCGTCACCACAGGCGCCGGGGCAGGGGCGTCGCCGCCAAAGCCCAACAGGCGCTTGACCCAGCCAAAGAAGCCGCCCGAGGCAGGCACGGGGGCCTGAACCGGTGCGGGCGGCGCCAGCGGGGCTGCGGCCACGACAGGCGCTTCTTCTTTCGGAGGAGCGATCGGGGCCGGTTGGTCGGGCAGCACACCCTTGATGACCGGCTCCTGCTTGGCCTTGGCCTTCTCGCGGCGGGTGATGCCCACCTCGTCGTCCGGCTCCTCGATCATCGTGTAGCTGGCCTGGATGTTTTCCAGACGCGGGTCGTCGTGACGCAGGCGTTCCAGCTTGTAGTTCGGGGTCTCGAGGTGCTTGTTGGGCACCAGCAGCACGGTCACGCGCTGCTTGAGTTCGATCTTGGTGATCTCGGTGCGCTTCTCGTTGAGCAGGAAGGAGGTCACTTCCACCGGCACTTGCACGTGCACGGCCGAGGTGTTGTCCTTCATCGACTCTTCCTGGATGATGCGCAGGATCTGCAGCGCCGACGACTCGGTGTCGCGGATGTGGCCGGTGCCGTTGCAACGCGGGCAGGTGATGTGGCTGCCTTCGCTCAGCGCCGGGCGCAGGCGTTGGCGAGACATCTCCAGCAGGCCGAACTTGCTGATCGAGCTGAACTGCACGCGGGCGCGGTCGGTGCGCAGGGCGTCACGCAGGCGCTGCTCCACCTCGCGGCGGTGCTTGCTGTCCTCCATGTCGATGAAGTCCATGACGATCAGGCCGCCCAGGTCGCGCAGGCGCATCTGGCGGGCGATTTCGTCGGCCGCTTCCAGGTTGGTGCGGAAGGCGGTTTCCTCGATGTCGCTGCCACGGGTGGCGCGCGCCGAGTTCACGTCCACCGATACCAGCGCCTCGGTGTGGTCGATCACGATGGCGCCGCCCGAGGGCAGGTTCACGGTGCGGCTGAAGGCCGTCTCGATCTGGTGCTCGATCTGAAAGCGTGCGAACAGCGCCGCGTCATCGCGGTAGCGCTTGACGCGGTTGGCCTGATCGGGCATGACGTGCAGCATGAACTGCTTGGCCTGCTCGTAGATGTCGTCCGTGTCGATCAGGATCTCGCCGATGTCGGACGTGAAGTAGTCGCGGATGGCGCGGATGACCAGTGACGATTCCTGGTAGATCAGGTAAGCGCCCTTGCCGGCGGTGGAGGCCTCGTCGATGGCCGTCCACAGCTTGAGCATGTAGTTCAGGTCCCACTGCAGCTCGGCGGCCGAGCGACCGATGCCGGCGGTGCGGGCGATCAGGCTCATGCCCTTGGGGTACTCGAGCTGATCCATCGCCTCCTTGAGCTCTTCGCGCTCATCGCCCTCGATGCGGCGGCTGACGCCACCGCCACGCGGGTTGTTGGGCATCAGAACCAGGTAGCGGCCGGCCAGCGAAACGAAGGTGGTCAGGGCCGCGCCCTTGTTGCCACGCTCTTCTTTTTCGACCTGGACCAGGAGTTCCTGGCCCTCTTTGATGACGTCCTGGATCTTGGCCGAGCGGACGTCAGCACCTTCTTTGAAGTACTGGCGCGAGATTTCCTTGAACGGCAGGAAGCCGTGGCGGTCTTCGCCGTAGTCGACGAAACAGGCTTCCAATGAAGGCTCGACGCGTGTGACGACGGCCTTGTAGATGTTGCCCTTGCGTTGTTCGCGACCTTCGATTTCGGTTTCGAAGTCGAGCAGTTTCTGCCCGTCAACGATGGCCAGGCGGCGCTCTTCGGCCTGCGTGGCATTGATCAGCATGCGCTTCATGGGTGCTCCATTTCTGCAACGGAGACGGCTCGGGATGGCACCGAGACATGTCTCCAGTCGCCCCCGACCCGAAGGTCAGCGGCAGCTTGCATGCGCGAGCAACGACGAAGAACCGAAGGAATTGCCTTGGACGTCAGGCCCGCCGGAGCGGGTCGGACGTCAGGGGCGCGTGTGCCGGGGTGAAGGACAGGGTCTGGCGACAGCCGGATGGCGTCCGCCGGCTCCATGCCTTGGGCATGGGGGCGCGGACATGGAAAGGGGTGGCTGCCTGGACGTTCACACGACGCGCCAGCCACCGGCCGCGCAGCACACCAGCGGCCGGATGGCGGGCGTCTTGCTGCGAGCGGGTGGAAAGGGCGGTGTGCGAAGCAGTCCGGGACACGTGTGATTCACTCGACACAGGCCTCAGCGTGCGGCACCGGCAAGCCGGCGAAGCGGGCGCTGGGGCCCAACAACCTTGAACGTGGTTCGATCGACATTGGCTCTGACAGCCACTCGACCCGACAAATTCACACCTTGGGTGAACCTCTTCAGGGAGGGCGACTGCTGCATGGCCATACTGGTGGCGGGACACCCCGCCGGGCCCCATCGTGGCACCTGCAGCAACCGGCTCGTCGGTAAAATGCGGTTTGCTGCGGCAAGCGCCTGGGTGAGAGATTGACTGGCGAAACTCGCTGAACGCAGATTCCGCAAACAAACCCTCACACAAGACACACAACGTGGCTCAAACCATTATAGGTGCGAAAAAAGCAACCGGGCGCTCGGGAATGGCCGCGAAAAAGGCGGCACGAAAACCCACCGACGCAACCCCCACCCGTCCTGTTGCCGAAACCCTGGCAGCCAGTTCTCCCCGCCCGCAATCTGTCGCCAGCGTCCAGCGCCTGGTCATTGACGAAGGCAGCGCCGACCAACGCCTCGACAATTTCCTCATCAAGGTGCTCAAGGGCGCCCCGAAAACCCTCGTCTACCGCATCATCCGCAGCGGCGAGGTTCGCGTGAACAAGGGCCGCGCCTCGGCCGACACCCGCCTGGCCCTGGGCGACGAGGTGCGCGTGCCCCCATTGCGCCTGACGGAAAAGCCGACCGACGAGGCCTCGGCTGTGCCCGCCCGAGAGTTCCCGGTGTTGTTCGAAGACGATGTCATGCTGGTCATCGACAAGCCGGCCGGTGTCGCCGTGCACGGTGGCAGCGGGGTGAGTTTCGGCGTGATCGAGCAACTGCGCCG
Source organism: Aquabacterium sp. UBA2148 (assembly GCF_002328915.1). NCBI lineage: Bacteria > Pseudomonadati > Pseudomonadota > Betaproteobacteria > Burkholderiales > Sphaerotilaceae > Aquabacterium > Aquabacterium sp. UBA2148. The sequence continues at coordinate 7,773 of NZ_DCXA01000171.1, read as the reverse complement.
AGCCCGACCGCAGGCCCGGTTCCTGGAGTTGGTTCACCGCCTCGACAAGGAAACCTCGGGCGTGTTGGTCATCGCCAAAAAGCGCAGCGCGCTTGTCACCCTCCAGGATTGCTTTCGCCACCGCACCGCCCACAAGACCTACGCGGCGCTGGTTTGTGGCCAGTGGCCCGAAAAAAAGAAGGTGGTCGATGTGGCGTTGCACAAGTTCCTGACCGCAGAAGGTGAGCGGCGGGTCAAGGCCGTGGCAGGCGACGACGATGACGGCCGACGTTCGATCTCGCTGGTCTCGGTGGTCAAACGTTTCGACGCTTTCAGCCTGCTCGATGTCACCATCAAGACCGGTCGAACCCATCAGATTCGTGTGCACCTGTCGCACGAAGGCCACGGCATCGTGGGGGACGAAAAATACGGTGACTTCGTGCTCAACAAGGCCCTGGCCCGTGGCGGCGAAGGTGCGGTGCCCGGGGTGGACCGCCTGCGCCTGCCCGATGGCCGCTGGGACCGCATGTTCCTGCACGCTCGCTACCTGCGCCTGCCGCATCCCGTCAGCGGCGATGAGTTGACTTTTGAAGCGCCTTTGCCGCCGGCCTGCCTGGCCCTGCTGGGTGCCTTGACATCGACCAAACCGGCTGCCAAGCCAGGGGTGTCACGCGACTGAGCCTCGCAGGCGATACAGTCGGGAGCATGAGCTCTTCCAATGGCACCGACAGCGGCCTGAGACCGCGCGCCTATGACCTGATCGTCTTCGATTGGGATGGCACCCTGTACGACTCCACGGCCCTGATCGTGCGCTGCATCCAGTCCGCCTGCGCCGACCTGGGGTTGCCTGTGCCTTCGTCGCAAGCTGCGGCTTACGTGATCGGCCTGGGGTTGCACGACGCCCTGGCCCATGTCGCGCCCACCCTGGCGCCCGAGCGCGTGCCCGAGCTGGGGCTGCGCTACCGGCACCACTACTTCAACCGCCAACACGAGCTCAGTCTTTTCGAAGGCGTGCTGCCCATGCTCCAGGCCCTGAAGGCGCAAAATCATTGGCTGGCCGTGGCCACCGGCAAGTCGCGCTCCGGCCTGAACGAGGCCCTGGGGCATGTCGAGTTGTATGGCATGTTCGATGGCACTCGCACCGCCGACGAAACCGTCTCCAAGCCGCACCCGCGCATGTTGCTGGAGCTGATGGCCGAGTTCGGCGTCGAGCCCGAGCGCACCCTGATGATCGGCGACACCACGCACGACTTGCAGCTGGCGGTCAACGCCGGGGCGCACAGCATCGCCGTGAGCTACGGGGCGCACGAGCCGGCCGCTTTTGCGGATTACCCGACCCGCTTCGTTGCCCACGCCACGGCCGAGCTTCACGATTGGCTGGCCCGGCATGCCTGAGCCCAAGCGCCTTGAGCCGCAACCCCTTTGCGCTTCTGACGAGCTCAAGGAGCGCGGCGACGCAGTCACCTTCGACATCCTGGAGTTCGGGCGCAGCGCCCAGGCCTTTGCCTTGCGCTTCAATGGGGGCGCGGTGGCCTACGTCAATCGCTGTGCCCACGTGCCAGCCGAGATGGATTGGCAGCCCGGCCAGTTCTGGGATCAGGAACGTCGCTTCATCATCTGCTCGGTGCACGGCGCGCTGTACGAGCCGCCCAGCGGGCACTGCGTCATGGGGCCTTGCCGTGGCGCACGCTTGCACGCCATTGAACTCAAGGAGGAAGGGGGCCAGGTGCATTGGTATCCTTCCGATCGCATCCAACCGCCGCTCTGACGACGGCCAACCCAGACCATGTCCATGGACACCCAAGATCCCAAAACTCAGGCCCAGGCGGCCTTGTTCACCGACCTTGCTCGCGCCTACCTGGCGCAACAGAAGCGGGATGCCCGCTGGCGCTGGTTGTGGCGCCTGATCTGGTTGGGCGTCGCGTTCTCGGCGGCCTGGGCCGCTTGGGAGTCCGGCTCCGCTGCGCACACGCCGGTCACGCCTCACACAGCCTTGGTCGAGGTGCGCGGTGAAATCGCCAGCGAGACCGAAGCGAGCGCCGACAACCTCATGACGGCACTTCGCAGCGCCTTCGAGGACGCAGGCGCGCAGGCCGTCGTCTTGCGCATCAATTCACCCGGAGGCAGCCCCGTGCAGGCCGGGCTGGTCAACGACGAAGTGCGCCGACTCAAGGCCTTGCACAAGAAGAAGGTGTACGCCGTCTGCGAGGAAATGTGCGCATCGGCTGCTTACTACATCGCCGTGTCGGCCGATCGCATCTTTGTCGACAAGGCGTCCATCGTCGGCTCCATTGGCGTGTTGATGGATGGTTTTGGCTTCGTCGGCACGATGGAAAAACTGGGCATCGAGCGGCGTTTGATGACCGCAGGCAGCAACAAGGGCATGCTCGATCCTTACTCGCCGCTCAAGCCCGAGCAGGCCGAGTTGGCGCAGTCCATGCTCGATCAGATCCACCAGCAGTTCATCAAGGTGGTGCGTCAGGGGCGTGGCAAGGCGCTCAAGGAAACCCCAGGCACTTTCTCGGGCCTGTTCTGGAATGGCGAAGAAGCTGTGAACCAGGGCCTGGCCGATCAACTGGGCAGCCTGGACCACGTCGCGCGCGATGTGATCAAGGCAGAGGACATCGTCGATTACACGCAAAAGGAAAACCTGGCCGAGCGCCTGGCCAAGCGATTTGGTGCGGCCATCGGTGGTGGTGCCGTGCAGGCGATGCGCGGCGCCGTGGGCGTGCGCTGATCAGGCGTCCAACCCCCGGATGAGGCGATGGGCCGCTTCCGGGGCGATGTTGAGCAGTTGCCCGACGTCCCGTGCGTCGTCTGGCAACGCCGCCAGGCAATGTGGGTCGTCCCAGCCGTGCTGCGTGTGGCGCGCGATGCGCACGCCCAGCGTGACATTGCGCACCTTCGGGTCGTTGGCCAAACGCTCGTCAGAGCAATGGATCAGCAGGTCCGGCAACTGCCAGCGCCGCATCAACTCTTGTGCAAGGTCGTCGATCCGGATGCCCAGCACCTCTTGCTGAACCGCCGCCGAGCGCAGGGTGTGATCGGTTTTGAGCCGATGGGTGATCTCCAGCATCAGCGAGGAGGCGTGACACCACAGCAACATCTCGGCAAAAGCGTGCAGCAGGGCGGCCTCCTGGATGACGACGACGTCCTGATCCTGGCGCTTGAGTGCGAAACCCAGAGCGAAATGGGCTGCTCTGCGCGAGCGCCGCACCACCTGGGCGAGGCCTTCGATGGCCTCAGGGCGGTGGGCCAGGGCGGTCTGGACGTCCAGTGGCTGGGCGAAGGCGCTGAAGAACGGCCCCACGCCCAGCATGACCAGGGCGCCCACCAGCGTCTCGGGTGGCTCGACGCTCAGGCGGGTGCAATGGCTCGAGACGTGCACCAGCACCCTCAGGGTGGTCAGCGGATCGTTTTCCAGGCTCTCGGCGATCGTGTGGGCATCCATGTTGCCCCGCGCTTCTTCGATCTCGCTCAGCAGGGCGATCTCGGAGGCCGATTCCGACAGGATGGGGATGTCCGCGTTCGCAAAGGCCTCCACCCAGGCTGCCAAGGTGGGGAGCGGCTGCTGGATCATGGTCGGGCCTTGGGTGAGTTTTGGGCTAGGTTAGCCTTTGCGGGCCCGACTGGTGCACCGAAATAAGGCAAAAGGCCGATGCAGTTCTCACCGCACCGGCCATTTCGCAAGGCCCCCTCATGCGCGAGCCTGTGTCTGGTTCACTTCGCGCTCAGCAAACCCGTCTTGAGGTCGTCGTCAACGGGCTTGGCGCCCAGCCAGATTTTGAGCAAGGCAGCATAGAAATCATCGCCCTGGATGTCCGAGCCCTTCTGAGCTCCGTCCACCAGCGTCCGGATGCCGGCGCCAGGCACGAGGTTGAGCTGGATCGCCGTGCCTTTCTTGACGGTGCCAAAGGACACCATCGTCTTGCGCAACTCGTCCAGCCGGCCTTGGAATCGGGCCACGTCGGCATCCGAGTTGTTCTTGTGAAAGCCTTTGATCATGGCGTCGGCGAAGTCTTCGCCGGTGAGGTCGCGCAACAGCACGATCTGCATGCTCTTGGCGCCGGGCTGGCTGAGCAATGCCTGCGCAGAAGCGTCGCGCTTGCCCACGTACAGGCCGGCGGCGTAGACGTCGATGATGACCTTCACTCGCACGCCCGCGCCATTGAGCTGCAAAGCTTGTCCAGCGACGGTGGTGGTATCGGCGAATTTGACGCCGCGCACTTCCACGGCGGCGTGGGCTTGGAAGGTGAGGGCGGACAGCAGGGCCAGGGCCCATGCGGGGATCAGCTTGAACATGCGGGTTCCGGTTGGCGGTTGATCGGGAAAGGCGTTGCGCCGCCGGGCCATCAGACATCACGCGTGGTCATATTTCACGACAGCGGCTAAGCGCGGGTGGGAGTATGCGCCATCTCTTGATGAGGCTTGCAAGCGGTTGTCACAGCCACCATGCGCGACAATGGCGCTCTGTCCTGTTTCTGTGGGCCTGCCGGGCCTGCGCCCTTTTCCATGTCCTTCCTCGTCATCGACATCGGCAACACCCGTTTGAAATGGGGCCTCTACGACCGACCCGCCCCTGGTTCCGATTTGCTGGCGCATGGTGCGGTGGTCCTGGAAGACATTGATCACCTCTGGGATGAACACTGGCGCCAGCTGCCGGTGCCTCGGGCGATGCTGGGCTGTGTGGTGGCTGGCGAGGCCATCAAGCGAAGGGTCGAAGAGCAGCTGACCGAGGGCTGGGGGCTGCAGGCACAGTGGGTGTCTTCGTCTCGCCTGGGTGGTGGCGTGATCAATGGATACGAGCACCCCCAACGGCTGGGCGCCGACCGCTGGGCGGCGATCATTGGCGCGCGCCAGCGGGCTTTGTTGTGTGCCCCCAACGACGTGCCGCCTGTTCTGGCGGTGATGGTGGGCACGGCGGTCACGGTCGATGCCGTGGACGCGGGTGGCTGCTTCCTGGGTGGGTTGATCCTGCCGGGCTTCGGCCTGATGTACCGGGCCCTG
>NZ_DCXA01000171.1:0-2684 GCF_002328915.1 Aquabacterium sp. UBA2148 | reverse complement strand
CCGGGCCCTGGAGAATGGCACGGCGGGGCTGAAGGTTCCAACCGGCGAGGTGCGCGACTTTCCCACCAACACCAGCGATGCCTTGATGAGTGGCGGCACCGACGCGATCGCGGGCGCCATCGAGCGATCGCTCAGGCGCCTGCGGGTGCGCACAGGGCGCGATCCCCTGCTGATCATGTCTGGCGGGGCTGTGTCGCGGCTGACGCACGTCGAGGAACTCCAGCCCATGGTGGTGGAGAACCTGATTTTCGAGGGCTTGTTGACGCTGGCCGCTGCGCGTTGACCGGACCCTGGTGCGGCGCACAGGGGTGCGCGGCTTCCGGGGAAGCTGGGTCAAACCATCTGGAGCTTGACGGTGGCGTGCTCGTTGATGCCCATGGCGCCAAAGAACAGCGCCACCAACCTGTGCGGGTTCAGGAAGCACACCTGACGTTGCTCCGCACGACGTGAGAGCACCCAGTTCAGCAGGTCGCCAGCGGCGATGAAGTCGACGCGCAGCAGGTGGCTGCAATCGACTTCCAGCGAAACGCTGCCCCCGAGCTGATCGTCCAGGCGCTGCAGGGTGGCACCGATGTCGCCCACCAGTTGGCCGGACAGGTTGAGTGCGGCCACCTGCACGTAGGAGATTTCCTGATGCAGTTGCGACTCGACGAAGCTCGTGGTGACATCGCTGACGTGCGACATGGGGGCAGTGGGTGCACTGACCGCATCTTGTTGTTCGCGCACGGTGCAGCGTGTGGGCTCCCAGGATGGAGGCGACAGCTCGTAGGTGACGCAGTAGTCGATCGCAACCTCATCGAACACCACTGGCTGGTTGACCATGCGAAGCAGGTCCAGGCGCAGCATCCAGTGGGCGGGGTCGGCGTCGCGGCTGCCGGTGGGGGTCAGGTCCTCCAGCAGGTTCAGCAGGTGCGGCCCCCCCACCCAGATCAATTCCATGGGCTCTTTGGCCCATTGCTGCAGCAACTGGCTGAGTTGATGCGCCGCTTCTGGGGTGACCTGGTTGACCCCTTGCCAATCGATGCGCCACGGGCGAGGCAACTGAAGCAGGGCCACGCGCAGCTGCGCAAGCGCTTCCGGGTCCACGACGGAGGGCGCGATCCAGCCCGGCTGGGGGGCGTCCCATTCGCGCCCTTCGGTGACAGGGCCGCTGCCTTCGTCGTCGGTCGATTCGAGCGTCTCGCTCAGGCTGGGGCGACCAGCCGAGGCATCCGTTGGCTCGGCGTGGGCCGATTCGGATTCGATCAAGTCGGCGACGCGCTGTGGCAGGGAGTACCACTGAGGGGCGGACACGCCGAATTGCTGCGCGTAAGACACAGCCAGGTTGTCGAATTTGTGGGGCAGGTCAAGGGCGCGGTAGAAATCGAACAGCACCAGCCAGGTGTCGGCGTGTTCGTGGCGGCTTGAGCCTGGGTGCACCAAATTGAGCAAGCACTGTTCGCACTGGTCGAAGTCGGCATTCGCGAAGGCAATGACGGCCTCGTCAAGCTCCGGGTCGTGGGCCATCTCGGTGACGTGAACGCCGATGCCGCCTGGCAGCGTGGCGCCGATGATGGGCAGGGCGGCTGCTTGAGGCGCGTACGCTGGTGTCTCCGCCCTGAGGGGTTCCATGACCGTCGGTGCATGTTCGACGAATGGCAGGGTGGGCGGGTTCAGCCGGTCAGGTGCGGTGATGGGCAGGTCAACCGATCCCCCGGGCACCGTGGGCAGGCCTGCAGCCTGTGACGGAGTCACGGGAGTGGGGCGGGCGCTGATGCCCACCATTTGCAGCTCGATCTCGTCGATCTTGGCCTTGACGGCGATGTCGGAGCGTGCGCCGCTTTGGGGGCGCGACTCCGGGTCGAGGTTGGAGGCGCCGCCGAGCGCCAGCGCGGCATCCGGGTTCAGCCCTTCCCGACGGATCTTGCGCAGCATGTCGAGCTCGCGCTTGCGCACGAAGTCGTTGCGTCGCTTGCGCTCGATCATCGCCTTGATCTCGGTCTTGGCGTAATCGCTTTCGCCGGCGTCAGAGGGGGGCGCGTCCAGGTCCGACCAATCCGTTGTCGGATTGGTGACGAAGCGCGCCACCTTGCGCAGGAAACTGCCGGATTCCTTGCTCATCTCGGTCCTGGTCGGATGTTCGGGGGCTCAGTCCCCGAACATCTTCTGCTTGAGTTCGCGACGCTGCTGGGCTTCCAGTGACAGGGTGGCGGTGGGGCGGGCCAGCAGACGGCCCAGGCCGATGGGCTCCCCGGTTTCGTCGCAGAAGCCGTATTCGCCATTGTCGATGCGAACCAGGGCTTGCGAGATCTTCTTGAGCAGCTTGCGCTCGCGGTCGCGGGTGCGCAACTCCAGGGCGTGCTCTTCCTCGATGGTGGCGCGGTCGGCCGGGTCGGGCACGATGGAGGTGTCCTCGCGCAGGTGTTCGGTCGTTTCGCCGGCGTTGGACAGCAGGTCTTCCTTCTGGCTTTCAAGGCGAGCGCGGAAGAAATCGAGCTGCTTGTCGCTCATGTACTCGGCGTCCGGCATGGCCATGAGTTCGGCTTCGCTCAGGTCGCGACCGGCCTTGGATTTCCAGGCGCTGGCGAGTTTGGTGTCGACCTTGGTGGTGGCTGCAGGCATGTCGTTTTGGGTGCTACTGGTTTTCTTGGCCGGCTGTTTGGCCGTGGCCACGGTACGGGACTTGACGTCTGCTTCGGCAGGGG
>NZ_DCXA01000173.1:8853-10012 GCF_002328915.1 Aquabacterium sp. UBA2148 | reverse complement strand
GGCGACGGCAAGATCTACATCCTCCAAGCCCGCCCCGAAACGGTCAAGAGCCAGCAGCAAGGCAAGAGCGAGCAGCGCTACAAGCTCAAGGGCACCGGCACCATCCTGGCTGAAGGCCGCGCCATCGGCCAGAAGATCGGCACCGGCCCGGTCCGCATCGTCCACAACATCTCCGAGATGGACAAGGTCCAGCCGGGCGACGTGCTCGTCACCGACATGACCGACCCCAACTGGGAGCCGGTGATGAAGCGCGCCAGCGCCATCGTCACCAACCGCGGCGGTCGCACCTGCCACGCGGCCATCATCGCGCGCGAGCTGGGCATCCCGGCCGTGGTGGGCTGCGGCAACGCCACCGAGCGCCTGACCGACGGCACCCTGGTGACCGTGGCTTGTTCCGAAGGCGACACCGGCCACATCTACGAAGGCCTGCTGGAAACCGAGGTCACCGAGGTCACCCGTGGCGAGATGCCGCACATCGGCCTGAAGATCATGATGAACGTCGGCAACCCGCAGCTGGCCTTCGACTTCGCGCAGATGCCGAACGCCGGTGTGGGCCTGGCCCGCCTGGAGTTCATCATCAACAACAACATCGGCGTGCACCCCAAGGCCATCCTCGACTATCCCAACGTCGACAACGACCTGAAAAAAGCCGTCGAGTCCGTGGCCCGTGGCCATGCCTCGCCGCGCGCCTTCTACGTCGACAAGCTGGCCGAAGGCATCGCCACCATCGCCGCGTCGTTCTGGCCCAAGCCCGTCATCGTGCGCCTGTCGGACTTCAAGTCCAACGAGTACAAGAAGCTCATCGGCGGCTCGCGCTACGAGCCCGAAGAAGAAAACCCGATGCTGGGCTTCCGTGGGGCCTCGCGCTACATCAGCGCCGAGTTCGGCGAGGCCTTCGCCATGGAGTGCGAAGCGCTCAAGCGCGTGCGCAACGACATGGGCCTGACCAACGTCGAGATCATGGTGCCCTTCGTGCGCACCCTCAAGCAGGCCGAGCGCGTCACCAAGATGCTGGCCGACCACGGCCTGGTGCGCGAATCCAAGGGCGGCAAGGACGGCCTGCGCGTCATCATGATGTGCGAAGTGCCCTCCAATGCCATCCTGGCCGAGCAGTTCCTGGAGTTCTTCGACGGCATGTCCATCGGCTCGAACGACCTGA
>NZ_DCXA01000173.1:0-8763 GCF_002328915.1 Aquabacterium sp. UBA2148 | reverse complement strand
CTCACCCTGGGCCTGGACCGCGACTCCGGTCTGGCGCTGCTGGCGCACGACTTCGACGAGCGCGACCCGGCCGTCAAGGCGCTGATCTCGCGTGCCATCGCCGCCTGCCGCGCCACGGGCAAGTACATCGGCATCTGCGGCCAGGGCCCCTCTGACCACCCGGATTTCGCCGAGTGGCTGGCCGACGAGGGCATCGTGTCCATCTCGCTGAACCCGGACACGGTGGTCGACACCTGGCAGCGCCTGGCCGCCAAGTGAGGCCGCACCGGGCAGGTTGCCCGTGAGGGGCGCCTGCCCAGGGCCACGCCCACATCGCCCGCTCCGCGCCACCCCCGGGTGGCGTTTTTGCTGTTATACTCGCGGGTTTTCCGAATGTTGAAGCTTCCCGAAGTGGAAGCAACAACCCTTGCCGTCAGCGGGTTTGACGCTTCGCGACGGCTTCCATCCCACCTTCTCACCCGTTGAGAGGTGGGGAATCCACAAGGAGTCACCATGCGTCACTATGAAATCATCGTGCTGATCCACCCGGATCAAAGCGAGCAGGTTCCGGCCATGCTGGAGCGTTACAAGACCCTGATCACCACCACCGGTGGCCAGGTGCACCGCGTTGAAGACTGGGGCCGTCGTCAGCTGGCTTACCAGATCAACAAGCTGGCCAAGGCGCACTACCTGTGCCTGAACGTCGAAATCAGCAAGGAAACCCTGGCTGAAATCGAAACCGGCTTCAAGTTCAACGACGCCGTGCTGCGTCACCTGACCGTGCAGAAGGACAAGGCCGAGACCACTCCTTCCGTGATGATGAAGCAAGTCGAGCGTGAAGAGGCCCGCAAGGCCCAGCAGGACCAAGCCGCTGCCTGATCCATGCCGCTAGGCGTGAATCGGCTGCCCGTCCAGCCTTGACGTGACGAAACCCGCCAGACCCTGCAAGACATGAACCAAGTCCTGCTGTCTGCCCGGATCATCGAACGCAAGGCACTGCGATACACCCCCGCCGGACTCCCTGCCCTGGACCTCGTGCTTGAACACGAATCCGAGCTGCAGGAAAACCAGCGAAACCGCAAGGTTCAGCTGGAGATGAAGGCAGTGGCCGTTGGCGACATCGCGCAAGCGTTGAGCCGGCTGCCCATCGGAGAGGCCCACGGCTTCACCGGTTTCCTGGGGTCACCGCGCAACGGACGTGGCGTGCTGCTGCACATCACCGCTCTACAAGACATCGTTTAAACCATCCACCGGATATTGAGAGGTCATCATGGCTGCTCCCCGCTCCAAGAACGGCAAGTTCTCCAAAGACCGCAAGGGCAAGCGCAACACGCAATCCCTGCTGTTCCGTCGCAAGCGCTTCTGCCGCTTCACCGTCGCTGGCGTCGAACAAATCGACTACAAGGACGTTGACACCCTGCGCGACTTCATCGCTGAAAACGGCAAGATCATCCCCGCACGCCTGACCGGCACCCGCGCGATCTACCAACGTCAGCTGACCACCGCCATCAAGCGCGCTCGCTTCCTGGCCCTGCTGCCTTACAGCGACCAACATCGCGTCTAAGGAGTCACCGTCATGCAAATCATCCTCCTCGAAAAAGTCGCCAACCTGGGTACCCTGGGTGACGTGGTCAAGGTCAAGGACGGCTACGCCCGCAACTTCCTGATCCCGACCGGCCAAGCTCGTCGCGCCACCACCAAGGCCGTCGCCGAGTTCGAAGCCCGTCGCGCCGAACTGGAAAAGGCTTCTGCCGAGAAGCTGGCAGCTGCCCAAGCCGTGGGCGAAAAGCTGGGCGGCAAGACCGTTTCCGTCAGCCAGAAGGCTGGCGTGGACGGCCGCCTGTTCGGCTCGGTCACCAACTTCGACATCGCCGAAAGCCTCAAGGCTGCCGGTTTCGACGTCGCCAAGCAGCAGGTCCGCCTGCCCAATGGCCCGCTCAAGACCACCGGTGAACACGCTGTGTCCGTCGCCCTGCACACCGACGTGGTGGTGGACGTGACCGTCGCCGTGGTTGGCGAAACCGTCTGATCTGTTGACAGATCCCGGGGCGCTTCGGTGCCCCGATCATGCAAAGCCGGCGCAAGCCGGCTTTGTCGTTTCTGGGTGTCCGCTGCTCGGTGAGCGCACGAGCGGGCAGTTGTCCACGCGTTTCCCCAGGAAGCCCCCAGGATCCCCCACGCTTGCCCACAGCTTTATCCACAGGCCCCGCGCGTCGACGGCCGTATGATTGAACACATGGCTGCAGTCTTCCCCAACGCATCAACTTCCACGCCCACGGGCCTCAGCGTGGGCGCCTCCGGCGGCAGCGACGAGATCGCCCGCCTGCGCGTGCCACCCCATTCCATCGAGGCAGAGCAAAGCGTGCTGGGCGGCCTGCTGCTGGACAACAGCGCCTGGGACCGCGCCGCCGACCTGCTGCACGAGGGCGACTTCTACCGCCACGAGCACCAGCTCATCTTCGTGGCCATCCAGCAGCTGGTGTCGGCCTCCAAGCCCGCCGACGTCATCACCGTTTTCGAGCAACTGCAAATGCAGGGCAAGGCTGCGGACGTGGGTGGACTGGTCTACCTCAACAACCTGGCGCAGTCGGTGCCCAGCGCGGCCAACATGCGCCGCTACGCCGAGATCGTGCGCGAACGCGCCGTGCTGCGCAAACTGGTGACGGCCTCCGACGAGATCGCCACCAACGCCTTCAACCCGCAGGGCAAGTCGGTCTCGGACATCCTGGACGAGGCCGAAGCCCGCATCATGAAGATCGGCGAAGAAGGCAGCCGCAACAAGCAGGGCTTCTTTGCCATGGACGGCCTGGTCGTCGACCTGCTCGACCGCGTGCAGGAGCTGGCCGACAACGGCGCCGAGGACGTCACCGGCGTGCGCACCGGCTTCATCGAAATGGACAAGATGACGGCCGGCCTGCAAAAAGGCGACCTCATCATCCTGGCCGCGCGCCCCTCGATGGGCAAGACGGCGTTCGCGCTCAACATCGGCGAGAACGTGGCCGTCAACGAGGGCCTGCCCGTGGCGGTGTTCTCGATGGAAATGGGCGCCTCGCAACTGGCGCTGCGGATGGTCGGCTCCATCGGTCGCATCAACCAGCAGAACCTGCGCACTGGCCGCCTGACCGACGACGAATGGAGCCGCCTGAGCGAGACGGTCGAGAAGCTGCGCCACGCGCACGTCTTCATCGACGAAACACCCGGCCTGTCGCCCAACGAGTTGCGCGCACGCGCGCGCCGCCTGGCCCGACAGTTCGGGGGCACGCTGGGCCTGATCATCATCGACTACCTGCAGCTGATGAGCGGCTCGGGCGGCAACGAAGAAAACCGCGCCACCGTGATTGGCGAAATCTCCCGGGGTCTCAAGGCCCTGGCCAAGGAGCTGCAGTGCCCGGTGATCGCGCTGTCGCAGCTCAACCGCTCGGTTGAAACGCGGCCCGACAAGCGCCCCATGATGTCCGACCTTCGCGAATCGGGCGCCATCGAGCAGGATGCCGACGTGATCATGTTCATCTACCGCGATGAGTACTACAACAAGGAATCGAAGATCCCCGGCACGGCCGAGATCATCATCGGCAAGCAGCGTAACGGCCCGGTGGGCAGCCTGCACCTGGCCTTCCTGAAGTCGAACACGCGCTTCGAGAACCTGGCGCCCGGCACCTACATCGGCGGCGACGAGTACTGATCGCCACCGCCAAGAACAACGGCCCCGGAGCTCGCGCTCGCGGGGCCGCTTTCATTCGAAGGCCTGTCAGCGATCAGTCGTCGCTGCCACCCAGCGCCATCAGCAACTGCAGCAGGGACGTGAACACGTTGTAGACATTCAGGTACAGCGCCAGCGTGGCGGAGACGTAGTTGGTCTCGCCGCCATCGATGATGCGCTTGATGTCATAGAGGATGAAAGCCGAGAAGATCAGCACGGCCATGGCCGAGATCGCGAGCATCAGCGCCGGCATCTGCAGCCAGATGTTGGCAACCGCAGCCACGATCAGCACCAGGAGGCCAACGAAGAGCCACTTGCCCATGTTCGACAGGTCGCGCTTGACCACGCTCGACAAGGTGGCCATGGCGGCAAAGATCAGCGCCGTGCCGCCGAACGCCATGCCGATGAGCTGGGCGCCATTGCCCAGGCCCAGCGCAAAGCTGAGCAGCCGCGACATCATCAGGCCCATGAAGAAGGTGAAACCCAGCAGGAGCAGCACGCCCACGCCGGAGTTCTTGAACTTCTCGATGGCGAAGAAGAAACCGAAGGAAATCGCCATGAAGGCGATGAAGGTCACGAGCGGGCCACCGAGGCTGAAGCCGCCCATGGCGACGCCCATCCAGGCGCCCAGCACCGTGGGCAGCAAGGACAGCGCCAACAAGGCGTAGGTGTTGCGCAGCACGCGCTGACGCTGGGCCGAGCCAACAGCGCCGCCGTAGACGACGTCAATGGGCTTGATCGAACGATCCATGAATTTCTCCTAAGTGATGTGAGCGGCGAGACCGAACTCGCGCCAATGCGCCGATGTTATGTCATCTGCCGGGCGCGCCCAAGTCTCCACACGCGGGCCACCCTCATCACAGGGTGATCAAGGCCAGATGGAGGCTCAGGCCACGCGGCGGCGCAGCGACTCGTACAAGCAGATGGCGGTGGCTGCCGCCACATTCAAGGACTCCTCGCCACCAGGCTGAGGAATTCGAACGGACAACGTGCATCGCGCCATCAACTCGCCACTGACCCCCTGCCCTTCATGGCCCATGACCCAGGCGCAGGGCTCGGGCAAGTTCACACTGTGCAGCTCATTTTCAGTGTGCGAACTGGTGGCAACCAAGGGCACCCCCAGGCCGGCGAGGTCTTCGGCAGACAGTTGCTCGACCAGGTTCAGCCCAAAGTGCGCCCCCATGCCGGCACGCAGCACCTTGGGCGACCACAAACCCGCCGTGCCCTTGAGGGCCAGCACCTGCCCGACACCCAGGGCCGCCGCGCTGCGCAAGATGCTGCCGACGTTGCCAGCGTCCTGCAGGCGGTCCAGCACCACCGTGGGCACGCCCGATTGCACGACACCCGTCAGCGCATGTTCGCCTGCGAGCGGCATGAGAAAGCCGATTCGCGCGGGCGACTCCAGGCCCGTGAACACCTTCCAGAGCGCCTCGGGCACGACCACCACGCGAGCGGCCTGGCGGGCCAGCCGGGTGGCCAGGTCGGCACGCTCATCGTTGCCCTGCCCTTGACCATGCTCGCCGATCCAGGCGGTGTCGGCCACCACGGCCATGGGCGCGCGCAGGCCACGGGCCAGCGCCGCGCGGCAGAGGTGATCGCCCTCCAGCCAGACCTCGGCCTGCTTGCGGTAAGCCAGGGGCTCCTGGGACAGCCGACGCAGTCGCGAGATGAGCGCGTTCTCGCGTGAGGTGATGTGCTGAACGGAAGAGTCGGTCATGTGTTGTCAGCGGCGCAGGGGGCTGCCCACCACCAGGGTCGGGTCCGGCACCAGGCCCAGTACCACCTTCACGGGCCCGAAGCTGCGCCGGTGATGCGGTGTCGCGCCATGCTCGCGCAGGGCCGCCAAGTGATCGGCAGTGGGGTAGCCCTTGTGGCCATCGAAGCCGTATTGGGGGTGGGCCTGATGCAGCTCGTCGCAGAGGCGGTCGCGGTGCACCTTCGCCAGGATCGAGGCCGCCGAGATGGCCTGCACCTTGGCATCACCCTTGACGATGGCCTGGGCAGGCACCTGCAGCGGCGGCACGCGGTTGCCATCGACCTGCACCAGGGAAGGCTTCAGCCGCAGGCCTTCGACCGCGCGGCGCATGGCCAGCATGGTGGCGTGGAGGATGTTGAGCTCGTCGATCTCTTCGACCGAGGCCAGGGCAATGCTGCAGCACAGCGCCTTGGCCCGGATTTCGTCGAACAAGGCCTCTCGCTGGCGGGCGGTGAGCTTTTTGGAATCGGCCAGGCCGGCGATGGGGTTGAGCTCATCGAGGATGACGGCTGCCGCCACCACCGGGCCGGCCAAGGGGCCACGCCCCGCCTCGTCCACACCCGCCAGCAAACCGGTGGGCTCGACCGGGCACAGCAGGTCCAGCTGCCGGTCAGCGTGCAAGGGGGCAACCACCTCAACGCGCTTCGAGGACTTGCGCGATCGCATCGGTGGCGGCCTGGCCGGTGTTGCGGCGCAGGGTGTGGTGGAGTTCGAGGAAGCGCTGCTGCACAGAGGCGCTGCGCGAAGGGTCATCCAGCCAGGCGAGCACGTCCTTGGCCAGTTGCACCGGGTTGGCATCGTCCTGCAAGCGCTCGGGCACGACGAAATCGCGCTCGAGGATGTTGGGCAGGCCCACCCACGGCAGGTAGCCCATGCGCTTCATGATCTGCCAGCTCATGGGGCTGAGCTGGTAGGCAATCACCATGGGGCGCTTGAACAGCGCGGCCTCCAGCGTGGCCGTGCCGCTGGCGATGAGGGTGACGTCGCAGGCGGCCAGGGCTTCGTGGGACTGGCCATCGAGCAGGGTCAACGGGGCGTTCGGGGCGTGTTCGCGCACCAGCGGCTCGACCATCTCGCGCAAGCCGGGCACGACGGGCAGCACGAAGCGAAGGTCAGGGCGCTGCTTGGCGAGCAGGGCCACGGTTTGCAAGAAGCAAGGCGCGATGTGGCGGACCTCGCCACGCCGACTGCCCGGCAGCACCGCCACCAGCGGCGTCGATTCGGCGATGCCCAGCGCCGCACGCGCGGCCGCACGCGGCACCTCCAGCGGGATGGTGTCGGCCAGCGGGTGACCGACGAAGCTCGCGTTGATGCCGGCGTCCTGGTAGATCTTCGGCTCGAAGGGGAACAGGCAAAGCATGTGGTCCACCGAGCGGTGGATCTTCTTGATGCGCCCTCCCCGCCAGGCCCAGATCGAGGGGCTGACGAAGTGCACGGTCTTGACGCCCTGCTCTTTCAGGCGTGCTTCCAGACCCAGGTTGAAGTCGGGGGCATCGACGCCGATGAACACGTCGGGCCGGTCGGCCAGCAGGCGGTCGCCCAGGCGGCGGCGGATGGTCCAGATCTCGCGGAAGCGCCGCAGCACCTCCATGTTGAAGCCGTGCACCGCCAGCTTGTCGTGCGGCCACCAGGCCTCGAAACCTTGAGCGGCCATCTTCGGGCCGCCAATGCCTTGCGAGCTCAGGTCAGGCCAGCGTGCCTTCATGCCACCCAGCAGCAAACCGGCCAGCAGGTCACCGGAGGTTTCACCGGCGACCATGCCGATGCGGGGATCGGACCGACTCACCTGTCAGCCCCTTCAGCGCACGATGCCGCGCTTGGCGTCGGCCAGGAAGGCCAGCATCTTGTCGATGTCGCCTTGCACACCTTCGGCCAAAGCCTCAGGCGCGGACTTGAGCGCCGTGATCTCGTCCACCGAGGCGGCCAGCGTCAGGCCCTTGCGATACAACAGCTTGTACATGGCCTTGAGGTTGGCCAGGCGCTCGGGCGAGTAGCCACGGCGACGGGGGCCTTCCTGGTGCACGTTCTGCGCTTCGGCCGGGTTGCCCGCAGCCACCACAAATGGCGGCAAATCTTGCGACAGGCGCGTCTGGAAACCCAGCATGGCGAAGTCACCGATGCGCACGAACTGGTGGATGCCACTGATGCCGCCGATCAGCGTGAAGTTGCCCACCGTCACGTGACCCGCGAACTGCACCGAATTGGCGATCACGTTGTGGTCGCCGATGACGCAATCGTGCGCCACGTGCACGTAGGCCATGATCCAGTTGTCGTGGCCGACCTGGGTCACGCCCTTGTCCTGCACCGTGCCGGTGTTGAAGGTCGTGAACTCGCGGATGGTGTTGCGGTCACCGATGATGAGCTGCGTGGGCTCGCCCTTGTACTTCTTGTCCTGCGGGTCGGCGCCCACCGAGGCGAACTGGTAGATCTTGTTGTCCCGGCCGATGGTGGTCACACCTTCGATCACACAGTGCGCACCGATGCTCGTGCCTTCACCGATGCGCACGTTCGGCCCGATGGTCGTGAACGCGCCCACGCTGACCGAATCGGCCAACTCGGCCTTCGCATCAACGATGGCGGTGGGGTGGATGTTCGCCATGGGCTCAGGCCACCTTGCGCACGGTGCACATCAGCTCGGCCTCGACGGCGAGTTCTTCGCCCACCATGGCGCGGGCCTTGAACTTGTAGATGCCACCCTTGTTGCGGTCCATGAAGACGTCGAGGAAGAGCTGGTCACCCGGCTCGACCGGGCGCTTGAAGCGCGCACCATCGATGCCCACGAAGTAGTACACCGAGTTTTCGTCGGCGGCGTTGCCCATGGTCTCGAAGGCCAGCAGCGCAGCGGCCTGAGCCAAGGCTTCGAGCATCATCACGCCGGGCATGACCGGGCGGCCCGGGAAGTGCCCCTGGAAGAACGGCTCGTTGATGGTGACGTTCTTGAGTGCGCGGATGCGCACGTTCTTCTCAACCTCCAGCACCCTGTCCACCATGAGGAAAGGGTAACGGTGGGGGAGCTTGTTGAGGATCTTGTGGATGTCCATCAGCTTTTCACTTCTTTTTCAAGGGCGCGGATGCGGTCACGCAGGGCGTGCAGCTGTCGCAGGGTCGCGGCGTTCTTTTCCCAGGACGCGTTGTCATCGAACGGGAAGACGCCGCTGTACTGCCCGGGCTTGAGGATGGAGCGCGAGATCAACGTGCCCGAAGAAACGTGCACGTGGTCCGCCAGCGTCAGGTGACCCAGGATCATGCCTGCGCCCCCGACGGTGCAATGTTTGCCGATGCGCGCGCTGCCCGCCACACCGACGCAACCGGCCATGGCCGAGTGCTC
>NZ_DCXA01000172.1:1382-5543 GCF_002328915.1 Aquabacterium sp. UBA2148 | reverse complement strand
CGAGCCGCGCCAGCCAGCCCGCTTTGGCCTGCTCGGTCACGAAGCTCGCCTCAATGCTGTTGCGCGCCAGGGTGTAGGCCTCGCTCACGCCCAGAGGCAGGGCCGCGAAGGTGGCCAGGTAGTTTTGGTTGACGTAGCCGCCAAAGTAGGCTGGGTCGTCCGAGTTGATGGTGACTTTCAGACCCGCGTCCAGCAGGGTCTTCAGGTTGTGCTGGGCCATGTCACCGAACACGCACAGCTTGATGTTGGAAAGCGGGCACACCGTCAGCGCCGTGCCCTCACGCGCCAGGCGCTTGACCAGCTCCGGGTCTTCAACACAACGTACGCCATGGTCGATGCGCTCGACGTGCAGGATGTCCAGCGCGTTGACGATGTACTCGGGTGGGCCTTCTTCACCCGCGTGAGCGACCAGGTGCAGGCCCAGCTGACGGCAGCGCTCGAACACGCGCGCGAACTTTTCTGGTGGGTGACCGCGCTCGCTCGAATCCAGGCCCACACCGATGAACAGGTGCTTGAACGGCAGCGACTGCTCTAGCGTCTCCAACGCCGCCTCTTCTGAGAGGTGGCGCAGGAAGCACATGATCAGCGAGGCGCTCACGCCCAGCTCCGCCTTGGCACGCTCACAGGCCGAGGTCAGGCCCTTGATCACGACCTCGAACGGCACGCCACGGTCGGTGTGGGTCTGCGGGTCGAAAAACATCTCGACGTGCACGACGTTGTCAGCCTTCGCCTTGAGCAGGTAGTCCCAGGCCATGTCGTGGAAGTCCTGCTCCTTGAGCAGCACCGACGCACCGGCGTAGTAGATGTCCAGGAAGCTTTGCAGGTCGGTGAAGGCGTAGGCCTGGCGCAGCGCCTCGACGCTGGGGTAGCTCAGTTGCACGCCGTTGCGCTGGGCCAGCGCGAAGATGCGCTCGGGCTCCAGCGAGCCTTCGATGTGCAGGTGCAGCTCGGCCTTGGGCATGGCGGCCAGCAGCTCGGGCAAGCGCGCGGCGGGGATGCGGGCAAAGGTGTCGGCGGACAGGGTCATGGTCGATCCGGTGGGTTCTTGAATCGTGGGGAGATCGCCCCGCTCGCCCTCGTGGAGCGCGGCCGGGCCATGGAAGCAGTGTGCCGGACTCAGCCGGCGGCGGCAAACACGGTGCGGCCGGCCACCAGCGTTTCACGCAGGTTGCGCTCGTCGCCCAGGGTCATCCACACGAAGACGCGTTCGTGCAGTTCTCGACACAGGCCGTCGCGGTGGCGGGACACGTCGTCGCGCGCCCAGTCCCACACCGCGAGGTCGGCATGGCGACCGGGCTCGATGGCGCCGATTTCATCCTGCAGGCCCAGCGCTCGGGCGGCGCCCAGGGTGGCGGTGTAGAGCGCCTTCCAAGCCGTCAGGCGGGTGCCTTGCAGGGCCTGGATCTTGTAGGCGTCCTGCATGTTGCGCAGCATGCTCAGGCTGGTGCCGCCGCCCACGTCACTGGCCAGGCTCACGTGCAGGCCATCGCGCTGGGCCTGGGCCCAGTCGAACAGGCCGCTGCCCAGGAACAGGTTGGAGCTGGGGCTGTGGGCGATCTGGGCACCGTGTTCTCGCAGCACGGCTCGGTCGCGCTCGTCCAGCCAGATGCCATGGGCCAGCACCGCACGCGGGCCGATCAGGCCGTCGCGGTCGTAGACGTCGAGGTAGCTGCGGGCGTCGGGGTAGAGCTCCATCACCCACTTGACCTCGTCGCGGTTCTCGGCGACGTGCGTCTGCATGTAGGTGCCGGCGTAGGTCTGGCACAGGCGACCGGCCATGGCCAGCTGCTCAGGGGTGCTGGTGGGCGCAAAACGCACCGTCACGGCAAAGGCGTTGCGCCCCTGACCGTGCCAGCGGTCGATCAGGTCAACGCAATCGCGCTCGGCTTGTTCGACGTCATCGAGCAGGCCCTCGGGCGCAAATCGGTTCATCAGCACCTTGCCGGTGACCAAGCGCATCTGGGCGGCCTCGGCGGCTTCGAACAAGGCTTCTGCGCTGACTTTGTGAACCGTCGGGAAAACCACGGCGCTGGTCGTGCCGTGGGCCCACAGGACGTTCAGGAAGCGATGAGCGCCTTCGCGAGAGACGGCGGGATCGGCGTAGCGCCGCTCGGCCGGAAAGGTGTAGGTGTTGAGCCAGTCCAGCAGCTCAGTGCCGTAGCTGGCGATGACGTCGAGCTGCGGGCAATGCACGTGCGTGTCGATGAAGCCGGGCAGGATCACCTTGCCCACCTGCTGCTCCACCGGCCCCCCTTCCCAGCCGGCCGGCAGGGCTTCATCGGGCGACAGCACCGCCGCGATGCGACCGGCGTCGATCAGCACGCGATGGCCGGGGCGCCAGCGCACGCCGGGTGATTCCTGCGGCGTGGCAAAGCCAGGGTCGTCGGTGAAGTCCAGCAGGTCGCCCTGGAGGATGCGGCGTGAAGATGCGGAAAGGGTGTCGGTCATGGGACTTGTGGAGTCAACCCACCTGAGCAGCAAGGCCCATGCCGGGTTCATCTTCGCGGCGCGGGGGGCGCTGGTGGGCCAGTCGCATCACCTTGGAGGGCAACTCGTTCTTCAAGGTGTGGTCCGACCACACCTGGCGCCAGCGGCGCGCGCCTGGCAGGCCGTTGTAGAGCCCCAGGATGTGGCGGATGACCTGGTGCCAGCGCACCTCGCCATGCGCCCAGCCCTTGGTGCGCGCCATCTCGCGCTCGACGTAGGCCACCATGGCGGCCTCCACGCCTTCGCGGGTCAGCGCCTCGGAGCGCTTGGCATGGCCGAAGAACTGCTCGTCCCACTCCGACAGGATCCAGGGCGTGTGATAGGCCGCGCGCCCCACCATGACGCCGTCAAGCGTCACGCCAGGCAACTCGGCGTCGGGCTGCAGTTGCTCCAGGCAGGCGGCGTTGTCGGCCAGGCCGCCGTTGAGCACGATGGTCAGGTGCGGGAAGTCGCGCTTGAGCTGGTGCACGGTGCCGTAGCGCAGCGGCGGGATCTCGCGGTTTTCCTTCGGGCTCAGGCCCTTGAGCCAGGCGTTGCGCGCGTGCACGATGAAAACTTGGCAGCCGGTTTCGGCCACGGTGCCCACGAAGTCGCGCACGAAGTCGTAGGACTCGCTCTGGTCGATACCGATGCGGTGCTTGACGGTGATGGGCAGCTTCGGGTCGCCATCGACGGCGTCGATCATCGCCTTGATGCAGTCGGCCACCAGCGAGGCCTCGTTCATCAGGCAAGCCCCGAAGGCGCCGCGCTGCACGCGCTCGCTGGGGCAGCCGCAGTTCAGGTTGACCTCGTCGTAGCCCCATTTCAAGGCCAGCCTGGCGCATTCGGCCAAGTCGGCCGGTTCGCTGCCGCCAAGTTGCAGGGCCACCGGGTGCTCGAATTCATCGAAATCAAGGAAACGGTGCATGCCGCCGTGGATGATGGCCCCGGTGGTCAGCATCTCGGTGTAGAGGCGCGCTTCGCTGCTCAGCAGGCGGTGGAAATACCTGCAATGGCGATCGGTCCAATCGAGCATGGGCGCCACGCAGGCGCGCCATGGCGAGGCTTCAGGGAGGGTTGAGACAGTGGGGGAATCGGACACAAGAGAAATTTGCTACGGAAATCGACGAAACCTGCCCTGTCACCCTTCAATCGTGGGGCCGATACAGGTAGTTACGCAGGATGAAATCAAAATAAGATGAACAAGGGCGTCCGTTCAGCGGACAGGTAAGTTCCGTGGATTTTCGGACACTCACCGGCGGGCCGCATCGAGCCTTGCCTCCCACACAAAAAAACACCTCTCGGAAAACAGGACAGGACGTCATGACTCAGCCCACCTACCAGCCCAGCGTGACGGCACCGGACTTTAGCCCAAGCCCCTTGACCCTGCCACCAGCCCCGGTGCGCTGAGATGGCCGCCCACCGCCCCAGCACCGACATGCCCACCCGCCACCTGTTCCCCCTTCGCCAGACCTTGCAGCGGGCCGCTCAGCGCTGGCCCGATGCCCCCGCGCTGTCGAGTGGCCAACAGGTGCTGAGCTACCGGGTGCTGGCCGACCTCGTGGCCCGCCGCGCCGATGCCTGGCGCGCCGCAGGACTGGTCGCGGGAGACCGCATCGGCATCGCCGCCAGCCGCAGCATCGAGACCATCGTCTCCATCGTGGCGGCCGTGGAGTCGGGCCTGGCCTACGTGAA
>NZ_DCXA01000172.1:0-1348 GCF_002328915.1 Aquabacterium sp. UBA2148 | reverse complement strand
GGCCTACGTGCCGCTCGACCTGGGCTACCCGACCGACCGCCTGCAGGCCATGCTCGACGACGCCCAGGTGCGCGCCGTGGTCGGCGAGCCCGAAGCGCTGGAGACCCTGCAGTCGCGCCTGGACGCGCTGCCCAGCCTGGCTTCGCCCCGCCCGGCCGGCCCCGCTCCCCACGCCGCCGATGGCGACCTGGTCTATGTGCTGTTCACCTCGGGCTCCACCGGCCGCCCCAAGGGCGTGGCGATGGGGCTGGCGCCGCTGGCCCACCTGACCGCCTGGCATGTGACCCACCCCCGACTGGGCCAGGCCGCGCGAACGCTGCAGTTCGCGCCGCTGTCGTTCGACGTGCACTTCCAGGAAATCTTCTCGACCCTGGCCACCGGCGGCACGCTCGTGCTGCCCGACGACGCCGACCGCCGCGACCCGGCGCGTCTGCGCGCCTTGCTGGCACTGGAGCGCGTGCAGCGCCTGTACCTGCCCTATGTGGCCCTGCAGATGCTGGCCCAGGCCGATGCCGACGCGCACACGCATGCCGGCGTCCTGCCCTTGTCGCTGCAAGACGTGGTCAGCGCTGGCGAGCAACTGCAGGTCACCCCTGACATCCGCGCGCTGTTCGGCCGCCTCAGCGGGGCCGTGCTGCACAACCACTACGGCCCGACCGAGACCCACGTCGTCACCG
The DNA here is from genome assembly GCF_002328915.1 of Aquabacterium sp. UBA2148. Classification (NCBI taxonomy): domain Bacteria; kingdom Pseudomonadati; phylum Pseudomonadota; class Betaproteobacteria; order Burkholderiales; family Sphaerotilaceae; genus Aquabacterium; species Aquabacterium sp. UBA2148. Next base: position 671 of record NZ_DCXA01000172.1, on the reverse strand, counting down.
CCTTCGAGCTGCAAGGCGATGCCGGCGCGTGGCCTCAGATCCCGGCCATCGGCACCGCCCTGCCTCATGTGCGCGTGTGGCTGCGGCCGGTGCAAGATGACGATGCCGCCGAGCCCCACACCGCCGCGAGCGAGTTGGCCCAAGGCGAGCTGATGCTCGGCGGCGACACCTTGGCCGAGGGCTACCTGGGCCGCCTCGACCTCACGGCTGAGCGCTTCCTCGACCACCTGCCCGGCCCCGATGGCGTGCCGGCCCGCTGGTACGCCACTGGCGACCTCGTGCGCCAGGCCCCCGACGGCACCCTCACCTACCTCGGCCGCGCCGACCAGCAGCTCAAGGTCGATGGTTTCCGCATCGAGCCCGGTGACATCGAACTGGCCCTGATGGCCCACCCGGGCATCCAGGACGCCGTGGTCACCGCCCCGACGGACCCGGATGGCAGCCGCGTGCTCACGGCCCACGTGGTGCTGCGCCCCGGCTCGGCGCCCGCCGACCAGACCGTCACCGCCTGGCGCGCGTGGCTGCGCGATCGCCTGCCCGAGTACATGGTGCCCGTGCGCTTCGCCGTGCTGGACAAGCTGCCGACCACGCCCAGCGGCAAGATCGACCGACGCGGCCTGCCTTCGGCCATGCCGGCTGCCCCGGCTTCGGGTTCAGTCGGCATGCCCTCG
>NZ_DCXA01000175.1:18919-20805 GCF_002328915.1 Aquabacterium sp. UBA2148 | reverse complement strand
AGCCGCGTCCGCACGACGTGGCGCACACGGATGTGTTCGATGCCTTGAGCAAAGACGCCGAAGCCCTGGTCAACCGCATCGTCGACCGCAACCTGGGGCGCGGTGCTCGCGTGAGCGCTGGCACCCAAGCGGGCGCCTGACCCATGTCGACCGCCAACCCGGGCGCCGATCTGGCGCCTCCCGAGGCTCAGTCTGAGGCTGCGCCCGCTGCGCAGCAGGCACCGCACGCGCCGCTGCAAGGCGGATCGCTGGCGCTGGGCACGCTGGCCTTGTCTCTGGCCACGTTCATGAACGTGCTGGACTCGTCGATCGCGAACGTGTCGCTGCCGGCCGTCGCGGGTGACCTGGGCGTGAGCCCCACGCAAGGCACCTGGGTGATCACCAGCTTCGGGGTGGCCAACGCCATTTCGGTGCCGTTGACGGGCTGGCTCACCCAGCGCTTCGGTGCGGTGCGGCTGTTCACCGCCAGCGTGCTGCTGTTCGTGCTGGCCTCGTGGCTGTGCGGTCTGGCGGGCTCGCTGGAGGCCTTGATCGGCTACCGCGTGCTGCAGGGCCTGGTGGCGGGGCCGATGATCCCGCTGTCGCAGACCTTGCTGCTGTCGAGCTACCCGCCAGCCAAAGCGGGCACGGCCTTGGCGATGTGGGCGATCACGACGCTGGTCGCGCCCGTGACCGGGCCCTTGCTGGGGGGCTGGATCACCGACAACGTCAGCTGGCCCTGGATCTTCTACATCAACGTGCCCGTGGGCCTGGCGGCGGCGGCCGTGACCTGGCGCATCTACGCCAAGCGCGAGACGCCCATCAAGGTCCTGCCCATCGACAAGGTGGGGCTGGCCTTGCTGGTGCTGTGGGTGGGTGCGTTGCAGATCATGCTCGACAAGGGCAAGGAGCTGGACTGGTTCGAGAGCGGCGAGATCGTGGCCCTGGGTGTGGTGGCGCTGGTGGGCTTCGTCGTCTTCCTGATATGGGAGCTCAACGAAGAGCACCCGGTGGTCGAGCTGCGCCTGTTCGCCTCGCGCAACTTCCTCTTCGGGGTGCTGACGCTGTCCATCGGCTACGGGCTGTTCTTTGGCAACGTGGTGCTGCTGCCCTTGTGGTTGCAGCAGCACATGGGCTACACGGCGTCGGTGGCGGGCATGGCGGTGGCGCCGGTGGGTCTGCTGGCCATCTTGCTGTCGCCCATCGTGGGCAAGAACGTGACCAAGGTGGACCCGCGCATGCTGGCCACGGTGGCCTTCCTGTTCTTTGCGCTGGTGTTGTGGATGCGCTCGAGCTTCACGGTGCAGGCCGACTTCACGACCATCATGATTCCGACCATCTTGCAAGGTGGCGCCATCGCGTTCTTCTTCATCCCCTTGAGCGCGATCACGCTGGCGGGGCTGACGCCGGACCGCATCCCGTCGGCATCGGGCTTGAGCAACTTCGTGCGCATCACGGCGGGGGCGATGGGCACGTCGGTGGTCACCACGCTGTGGGACAGCCGGGCGACCATGCACCACGCGCACATGGTCGAGCACATCAGCACCACCGACCCCGGTGCGGTCGAGGCGTTCTCGACCTTGCAGTCGGCGGGGCTGTCCATGCAGCAGGCCGCCGCGCAGGTCAACCGGCTGATCGATCAGCAGGCGTTCACGCGGGCGGCCGACGATGTCTTCCTGGCTTCGGCGGGCTTGTTCCTGCTGCTGATCCCGTTGATCTGGCTGGCGAAGGTGAAGAAGGGTGCTGCGGCGGTGGATGGCGGGGCGCACTGAGCCCCTCGTCAAGTCGGGCCGGGGTTCTGCTTCACGCCGGCACGCGGTAGTGCGCTTCGCTCATGAGGTCGATGCCGCACACCAGGTTCTCGGCCCAGGCGATGAACTGCGGCACGGCCTCGCCCACCAGCGGCG
>NZ_DCXA01000175.1:16890-18856 GCF_002328915.1 Aquabacterium sp. UBA2148 | reverse complement strand
TGCGGCACGGCTCGCCCACCAGCGGCGAGCCGTGTTGCGGCACGATCATGTCGATCTTGAGCTCTCGCACCATGCGCGCCCAGCAGCGCAGCACCTTGTTGGAGACCATGTAGCGCCGATGAAAGCCCTCCATGCCACGCGGCAGCGGGTTCAGCGAGGAGATGGGCCTGAGCGCTTCTTCGCCTGGCACCAGCGACACGCCCAGGTCGCCCGAGAACAGGATGCGCGCCGTGGGGTCATAAAACTGGAAGTTGCCCTCGGCGTGCATGAAGTGCGCGGGCAGGGCGATGAGCTCGCGCCGACCCACGGTGATGCGCATGCCGCCGTCCGGGATGCCAACCACGCGCCCCGTGGTCTTGCCGGGCTTGCAGAAGTGCGGCACGAAGCGCTCCCACAAGGTCGAGACGTAGAGCTTGGGGTCGGGCGTGGCCGTCATCCAGCGGTCCAGCGAGGCGATGATGTCCGGGTCGATGATGGCGCCATGGTCGCCGTCGACGATGAGGAACTGGTTGGCCTGCACGGCCTCGCCACCCTCGTCACCCAGGTTGGAGAACATCAGGCAGGCGTGGTCGCCCTGGCGGAAAAGCTCTTGCGGCATGGGTGTCCCTTGATCTGGGTTGGCTCAACGGGGCCAACGTGGATGGGGACTGTAGGCAGCCCGGCTGCCTGGGGCCTTAATTCAGATCAAGTCTGCTGCGGACTGGTCGCGCGAGGCGCGTTGGCATCATGCGTGTGCCGTGAAGATGCCACACGCGGCATCGGCCAGCGCTTGCGCGTCGCGGCCATCGTCGCAGGCCAGCACGTGTCGGTTCGGCATGCTGCGCAGCCAGGTCACCTGGCGTTTGGCCAGTTGGCGTGTGGCCGCGATGCCCCGCTGCGTGACCTCGTGGCGCACCTGGGGGTCGGCCAGGTTCAAGCCCTCATCCAAGGCCTCCCACACCTGGCGATAACCCACGCAGCGGATCGAGGGCAGGTCGGCATCGAGGTCGCCGCGTGCGCGCAGGCGCTGGACTTCGTCGATGAAGCCTTGGGCCATCATCTGCTCGAAGCGGAGCGCCACGCGGCGGTGCAGCCAGGCGCGCTCGGTGGGCTCGAGCGACACCAGGGTCGCGCTCACGCGAGGCGGCGAATCGGCCTGCTTGCTGTGGAAGTGCGACAGCGGCTGCCCGGTGCCATGGAAGACCTCCAGCGCGCGCTGAATGCGTTGCGTGTCGCCCGGTGCCAGGCGCGCGGCGGTGACCGGGTCCACTTGCTGCAACTCGGCGTGCAGGGCCACGCTGCCTTGCGCCTTCATGCGCGCATCGAGTTCGGCGCGCACCTCGGGCGCGATGGCGGGCATCTCGTCCATGCCTTCGAGCAGGGCCTTGAGGTAGAGCATGGTGCCGCCCACCAGCAACGGCCTGCCACCGCGCGAGCGAATGTCTGCGATGGCCTCGGTGGCGTCGGCCACGAAGCGGGCGGCGCTGTAGCGTTCAAGCGGGTCGACGATGTCGATGAGGTGGTGCGGCACCTGCGCCAACTCCTCGGCCGTGGGCTTGGCCGTGCCGATGTTCATCTCGCGGTAGATCAGGGCCGAGTCGACGCTGACGATCTCGATCGGGCGGCCACCATGCTGTCGCTCAGCCATGGCCAGCGCCACGGCCGTTTTGCCGCAGGCGGTGGGGCCGGTGAGCACCCACAGCGGCTCGTCGGACTGGGCAGGGTCGGGCGTGGTGGCGTGCATGGGCTGGGTGTGATCAGGAGCTTGGGTGCTCAAGCAGAGTGTGGCGCCAGGCCATGCCGCTGCACCCGCCTCAAGGCGGTCCAAGCGGTGAGGGCGCCACCCATGGCCAGGCCCAGCGTCATCGGGTGCAGGGTGCCTGCCCAGCCGGGCAGCGAAGTCCACCAGGACAGCGCGGCACCCACGACGAAAGCCGTGGTCGCCAGCACGAAGCCGGAAAATGCCGAAGCGGCGCCCGCCTGGGTC
>NZ_DCXA01000175.1:16081-16831 GCF_002328915.1 Aquabacterium sp. UBA2148 | reverse complement strand
AGCGGCGCCCGCCTGGGTCGGGAAGGCCGCGACCACGCCGGTCTGGCCGCAAGGCTGGTGGATGCCATGCGCGAAGGCGTAGAGCCACAGGCCGGGCAGCAAGGCGCCCGGGTGCACCGGGTGCGCCTCGGCCAGGGCGCTGGCCTGCCAGGCCGACACCAGGGCCATCCAAAGCCCGCCGCTCAGCGAACACCAGCCCGCCAGCCGCACGGTGCCCAGCAGGCCGTGGCGAGGCAGCCAGCGCCGACAAAACAGCGTGCCCACCAGGTAAGACAGCGAGAGCGTGGCCATGGTGGCGCCAAATGCCGTGCGGCCGACGTGCATCAGCTCAATGAAAACGAAAGGCGAAAGCGCCAGGTAGACGTACAGGCCACCGTAGGTGCTCGATGTCAACAGCGCGTGCGCACGGAACGTGGGGTGGCGCGAGATGCCGATCCATTGCTGAAGCATCGAGCCCCAATCCAGTCGCTGCTGGCGACGCTCTTCGGGCAAGGTCTCGGGCAGCTGTCGCCACACGAAGGCCCAGATCAAACCCCCGAACACGATCAGCAGGGCCATGGTGGCTCGCCAGCCCCCGTGCGTCGCTGCCAGGCCGCCCAGCACCGGCCCGAACAAGGCCAGGATGCCCAAGCCCGTCATGCCCCGGGCCATGGCGCGGGCACCGGCTTCTGGCGCATAGAGGTCTCGCACCATCGCGCGGCCGCACACCACCGCGGCCGACAGGCTTGCGCCCTGCGCGATGCGCGCCAG
>NZ_DCXA01000175.1:9368-16005 GCF_002328915.1 Aquabacterium sp. UBA2148 | reverse complement strand
ATAGCGCCAGCAGCATCGTCTCGAAGTTGATTGCCAGGGTCGCGCCGACGCTGGCCAGCGTGTACAGGCCCAGGCCCCATCGCAGCACTGGCTGGCGACCGAAACGATCGGAGATCGGGCCCCACACCAGCTGCCCGATGCCGAACGCCAGGATCAGCACCGACAAGGTCCACTGTGCAGAGGCCGGGCTCAGGCCCAGTCCCTGCTGCATTTGCGGCAGGGCGGGCAGGTAGAGGTCGGTGGTCAGCGGCTGCAAGCCCGTGAGCAAGCCCAGGGCCGTGACAACGACCCAGGCCGGGATGGGGGTGGAGCCGGTGGCTGCGGAGGCCGGCGATGCTGCGGACATGGGCCGCTTCAGAAGCGCTCGTCAGGACGCAGGAAGCGCCATTGGCCGGCCGGCAGCTTGCCCAACACCACGCGACCCATGCGCACGCGCTTGAGTCCCACGACCTTGAGGCCGACGAGCTCGCACATGCGGCGAATCTGGCGCTTGCGGCCTTCGCGCAGCACCACGCGCAGCTGCTGTTCGTTCTGCCACGACACCTGCGCGTGCTTGAGTTGCTTGCCATCGAGCTCCAGGCCGTGGCGCATGAGCGCGATGGCCTCTTCAGGCGTGGCGGCTTGCACGTTCTCGGCCTCGGGCTGGGCCACGTTCTGCACACGCACCAGGTACTCCTTCTCGACGCCGGAGTCCTCGCCGATCAGCGCCTTGGCGATGCGCCCGTCCTGCGTCAGCACGAGCAGGCCGGTCGAGTCGATGTCCAGGCGCCCGGCTGGTGCCAGGTTGCGCAGGTGCGCGCGGTTGAGCTTGATCGGCAGCTTGTCGTCAGACCAGCGGTTGTCAGGGGTGATCAGGGTGATGGCCGGCTCGTGGCCGTCTTCGGCCTGCGCGCTCACGTAGCCAATGGGCTTGTGCAGCAGGATGGTGACGCGCTGGGCCTGTTGCTGGTGAGCCTGCGGGTCGATGTCGATGGTGACGTCGGGCAGGACGCGCAAGCCCAGCTCGGCGATGAGCTCGCCATCGACGCGCACCCAACCGGCCGCGATCCACTCGTCGGCCTCGCGGCGAGAGGCCATGCCTCGCTCGCTCATCAGCTTGGACAGGCGCACGCGGCCATCGTCCTCGACCGGGCGCTGATAGGCCGGTTGGCGTGGCGCCATGGGCGCTTCGGCGGCACGGGGCTCTGCTTGAAAGCGCTGGCGCTCGTGATGCACCGGGGTGTCCGGGCGTGGGTCGGGGCGCGCACCGGTGCGGCCAACAGGGCGACCATCAGCAAGGCCATCAGGGCGAGGTCCTCGTGATGGGCGATCGTCGCGGCGTGGGCCATCGCCACGAGGGCCGGGGTTGGCCCGGCGGTCATCGGCGTGGCGAGAGGTGGGGCCATCCTGGCGCGGATGCGGCCGGCGATCTCCGCGGGCTTCGCGTTCGGCGCGTTCAACGCGGGCCTGCTCTGCCTCGCTCGCGGTCATGCGCTTGCGCGGCGCGCTGCCGGAGCCACGCACCGGCGGCTTGTGGGCGGAGGTGGCGTCGCCCGTGGCGGCGGGGCGCGACAGGCTGATCTTCTTGCGTTCGGTCATCGGGGTCTCAGCGGCCGCGCAAAAACAGCGCGTCCAGGTCCTTCAAGGTGAGCTGGCGCCAGGTGGGGCGGCCGTGGTTGCACTGGTCTGCGCGTTCGGTGGCTTCCATGTCACGCAGCAGGGCGTTCATCTCGGGCAGGGTCAGGCGACGGTTGGCGCGCACGGCGCCATGGCAGGCCATGGTGGCCAGCAACTCATGTTGGGCGCGTTGCAGCACATCGCTGGCATCGACCTGCGCCAGGTCGGCCAGCACCGAGCGCGTCAGCTCGACGCCATCGGCCTGCACCAGGGCCGTGGGCAGGGCGCGCACCGCCAGTTTGCCCGGGCCGATCAGGCCAACGTCCAGGCCAAGCTGCAGCAGCGTTTCATGGTGGCTTTCGACCGTGGCGCACTCTTGCGGCGTGGCGGCGAAGGTCTGGGGCAGCAGCAGCGGCTGGCTGGCCAGGCGGTCGGCAGACAGCTGGGCTTTGAGCCGCTCGTAGACCACGCGCTCGTGGGCGGCGTGCATGTCCACGATGATCAGGCCCTGGGCGTTTTCTGCCAGCACGTAGATGCCCCCGACTTGCGCGATGGCGCGGCCCAGCGGCCATTCGTGCTCGGGCAGCGATGCATCTGACGCGCCGCGAGGCAGCGCTGAAGCGAACGGCCCGCCGGCTGATGCCGAGGCGCCAAGGGGTCCGCCAGCGAACGAAGCGCTCGAGGCGGTGGTTGTCCCGGCCTGCAGGCCCTCGTCGGCCTGGCGCACGACGCGAGGCAGGTTCATGCCCGCGAATGCGTCCACCGATCCACCTGTTTGCAGCGAGGTCGGTTGCGTTGGGGTGCCGTCGTGTGGCCAACCCGCCCAGCGGCGCTCGGTGGCACCGTCGGCCGCTTGCCAGGGCAGGGCGTCCTGGCGGCTCGAGAGCAAGGGTGCAGGGGTGAGCTGTGTGCTGCCTGAGATGCCGGCTGGCCCAGGGTCAGGCGCCGAGGCTTGCGAGCTGGACATGTCCGCGTTGTCGGCGTGTGCGTTGCCTTGAGCGGCCGCTTGTGCCCGGGACAAGGCCAATGCTTTTTCGACCGCCTTGCGCACGGCCTGGTGCACCTCGCGCGAATCGCGAAAGCGCACCTCGATTTTGGTCGGATGCACGTTGACGTCCACGCGCTCCGGGTCGATCTCGATGAAGAGAACGTAGGTCGGCTGGCGGCTGCCGTGCAGCACGTCTTCGTAAGCCGAGCGGATGCCATGGGCGATCAGTTTGTCGCGCACATAGCGGCCGTTGACGTAGCAGTACTGCCAGTCGGCGCGCGAGCGGGCGGCGTCAGGCAGGCCGGTGCGACCGAACACGCGCATCGGCCCGATCTGGAGCTCGACGTCGCGGCTGCCTTCGACAAAGGTGTCGCCCAGGATGTCGTGCACGCGCTGCTGGAGCGAGCCGGCGCGCAGTTGCTCGACCAGCTTGCCTTCGTGCCAGACGCTGAAACCCACGTCCGGGCGGGCCAGCGCATGGCGGCGCACCGACTCCAGGCAGTGGGCCAGCTCGGTGGCGTCTGACTTGAGGAACTTGCGTCGAGCGGGCGTGCTGAAGAACAGTTCGCGCACCTCGACGCTGGTGCCCACGGCGCGCGCGGCCGGGCTGAGCTCGCCTGAGCGGGCGTCAAGGCGGTGGGCGTGGGCATCGGCCGCTGTGCGGCTGGCGATCGACGACTCGGACACCGAGGCGATGGCGGCCAGCGCCTCGCCGCGAAAGCCCATGGTGGCCACGTGCTCCAGGTCGTGCAGCGAGCGGATCTTGCTCGTGGCGTGGCGTTGGAGGGCCAGGGGCAGCTCGGCCACGGGGATGCCGCAACCATCGTCCTCGACCAGGATCTGGCGCACACCGCCGCCCATCAACTTGACGGTGACCTGGGTGGCGCCCGCGTCCAGCGCGTTGTCGACCAGCTCGCGCACCACCGAGGCCGGGCGCTCGACCACCTCGCCGGCCGCGATCTGGCTGACCAGCTCGTCGGGCAAGGCCTGGATGGTGCGCCTGGTGGTGTTCCCCCCCGGATCGGGCGTGTTGGCGGCCTCTGGAGGGAACCCGCCGGAGCGGAGGGGGTCTGCTGTCATGACATGATTGTAAAAGGGCGCTGCCCTTTGGCCGCCCTGGGGTCAGCCGTCACCCTGACCGCCTGGCTGCTTTCTGCCCTTTTTCTCTCTCGACGCCTTTTTTGCCGCCCGCCCGGGCGCCCACCATGGAAATCGTCACCTTCCTCATCGACTTCATCCTGCACATCGACAAGCACCTCAAGGAGTTCGTCGATGCCTACGGCACGCTGGTCTACGCGCTGCTTTTCCTGATCGTTTTTGTCGAGACGGGGCTGGTGGTGATGCCCTTCCTGCCGGGTGACTCGCTGCTGTTCATGGTCGGCACCCTTGCCGCCGCTGACGCGTTGAGCCTGCCGGTGGCCATCGCCATCTTGCTGGTGGCCGCCATCACCGGTGACCAGCTCAACTACAGCATCGGTCGCTACTTCGGCCCCAAGGTCTTTCAGTGGGAGGCCTCGCGCTTCTTCAACCGCAAGGCCTTTGACGCAGCCCACGCCTTCTACGAGAAACACGGCGGCGTGACCATCATCCTGGCTCGCTTCATGCCCTTCATCCGCACCTTCGCACCTTTCGTGGCTGGCGTGGCCGAGATGGATCGTGCCAAGTTCACGGCTTACAACGTCGTGGGGGCACTGATCTGGGTGGTGGGGCTTTGCGTGGCCGGCTACCTGTTTGGCAACATCCCCTTTGTGCAGCAGCACCTGAGCAAGATCATCCTGGCGATGATCATCGTGCCGGGCCTGATCGCCTTGTATGGCGGCTGGCGTGCTGCCCGTGCCGACAAGGGCACCGCCAGCGCCGCCTGAGTGCCACGGTTTGCGGGCGCGCCACTTGGCCGCTCGCTGCTCGGCTTTGCGGGCACCAAGCCGTGCCCCGCTCAGCTCACAGCGCGCGGTTGCGGGCCAACGGCGGGTTGCGCTCAAAGTAGCGCTTGATGCCCGACATCAGCGCATCGGCCAGCTTGCTCTGGTAGTCGTCGTCGCGCAGCTTTGACTCTTCGTCCGGGTTCGAGATGAAACCGGTTTCGACCAGGATGGACGGGATGTCCGGGGCCTTGAGCACGGCAAAGCCGGCCTGCTCGACCCTGGGCTTGTGCAGCTTGCCGACCTTGCCCAGGTGCGACAGCACCGCTTGGCCGAGCTTGAGGCTGTCCTTGATCTGGGCGGTGGTGGACATGTCCAGCAGCGCGTGCATGACCGACGAGTCCTTGGCCTTGATGTTGACGCCACCCACCATGTCGGAGGCGTTTTCGCGCTTGGCCATCCAGCGGGCGGCGGCGCTCGTGGCGCCCTTGTCGGACAGCGCAAAAATCGAGGCGCCCCGCGCCTGCGGGTTCATGAAGGCATCGGCGTGGATGGACACGAACAGGTCGGCCTGCACGCGGCGGGCCTTGCCCACGCGGTCCTTCAAGGGCACGAAGTAGTCCGACTCGCGGGTGAGCATGGCGCGCATGCCGGGCTGGGCATTGATGCGCGCGCGCAGCTTTTGCGCGATCGACAGCACCACGTCCTTTTCATAAAGGCCGCTGGGTCCGATGGCGCCCGGGTCTTCGCCACCATGGCCCGCGTCGATGGCCACGATGATCAGGCGCTGGGTGGAGGTCGGGCGATCAGGTGTGTCCTTGCTTCGTTCGGCGGTTCGCTCCGGCGTGGGCGACGGTGTGCGGCCAGCTCCTGCTGCGGCTTGTGCCTGGCGCTCGGCCGGAGAGCTTGCTTTGCCAGGCAGGCTGCCGATGAACTCGCCCAAGGCATCGTTCATGGAGTCGGCCGCTTGCTCGGAAGATGTGCTGGCTGGTCCAGACGTCTGTGGCCCGGTCTGACCGGCAGCGGCGGAGGAGGCGGCCACGCTGCCAGCCACCCCAACGCTGGGTGCGCTGCCCGTGCTGGGCAAGCCGGCGCCAGCCGCAGCCCCGCTGGCAGGAGCCGAGGCCGCCTGCAGCGCCAGCCTCGGGTCGATGGCCTGCTTGGGGTAGAGGTCGAACACCAGGCGGTGCTGGTAGGCCGCCACGGGGGGCAAGCCGAACACCTGTGGCTTGATGGCCTGCTTGAGGTCGATGACCAGGCGCACCACCTTCGGTCGGTTCTGACCCACGCGAACGCCAGCGATGTAAGGGTCGTCGGCGCGCACCTTGCGCACCAGCTCCTTGATCTGCGGGCTGAGCTCGAGGCCGTCGATGTCGATGACCAGGCGGTTCGGGCTGTCCACCGCGAAGAAGGTGGCGTTGAGCGCCGTGTCCGACTCCAGGGTGACGCGGGTGTAGGCCTCGGCCGGCCACAGGCGCACGGCGACCAGTTGCGCACCCCAGGCCAGCTCGACGGGGCCCAGCACCAGCAGGGCGGAGCCGCCCAGGGCCTGTTTAAGCAGGCGACGGCGGGTGTTGTTCGGCTCAGCCATGTGCGGCCTCCCCAGCTTGGGCCATCGCGTTGAGCGATGCGATGCCTGCAGCGGTGCAAGCCTGCAGCCGAACCTGGCGACGATGCTCGTCAAGCGGCTCGATCAACAACTGCAGGTCAGGGCAGGGCAACAGGCCAGCGGCTTTGTCTGGCCACTCGACCAGCTTGAGCCCGTTGGCACCAAACAGGTCGCGAAAGCCCGCGTCTTCCCACTCCTGCGGGTCGTTGAAGCGGTAGAAGTCGAAATGCTGGATGTCGATGCCAGGCACCTGGTGCGGCTCGACCACCGCGTAGCTCGGGCTTTTGATGCGCCCCTGCACGCCAAGCGCTCGAAGCAGGTGGCGCGTGAACGTGGTCTTGCCTGCGCCCAGCGTGCCATGCAACTCGATGACGTGGCTGCCACCTTGGCGCAGCGTTGGAGCCAGCGTCAAAGCCAGTCGTTCAGCCAGCGCAGCACAGCCGGCCTCATCGGGCCAGGTGTCTTCGAGCGTCGCGAGTGCCGGATGGCTTGCTAGGATGGACGGATGCGTCATGAACTTCGACCCGACTCGGCCCAACAAGACGTCCGGGAGGGCTTCGGGCAGGATGCCGAGTTGTTGGC
>NZ_DCXA01000175.1:9117-9273 GCF_002328915.1 Aquabacterium sp. UBA2148 | reverse complement strand
TTGCGCCAATGGGCCACAGAACTGGGATTTTCTCAGATTGGCGTAGCTGGTGTCGACTTGTCAAGTGCCGAGCCGGGTCTGATGGACTGGCTGGCGCGTGGTTTCCACGGGGACATGCACTACATGGCCTTGCACGGCCTCAAGCGTGCAAGGCCC
>NZ_DCXA01000175.1:7882-9034 GCF_002328915.1 Aquabacterium sp. UBA2148 | reverse complement strand
CAAGGCCCGCCGAGTTGGTGCCGGGCACCGTGCGCGTGATCACGGCGCGCATGGACTACCTGCCCGACAGCCTGCCTGGCAACGACCCCGACGGCTGGCAGACCATCGAGTGGCAAAGGCTGTCTTCGCCTGGTGCGGCCACCGTGTCGGTCTATGCCCGGGGGCGGGACTATCACAAGGTTTTGCGCGCGCGCCTGCAGAAGCTGGCCGACCGGTTGGGCGAGCGCATCGGCCCGTTTGGACACCGCGTGTTCACGGATTCGGCGCCGGTGCTGGAGGTCGAACTGGCCAGCCGCAGCGGCATCGGCTGGCGAGGCAAGCACACGCTGTTGCTCTCTAGGGAAGCCGGCTCGGCTTTCTTCCTGGGCGAGATCTATGTCGACCTGGCCTTGCCGCTGACGGCGGCAGAGCCCACCCGTTGCGGCACCTGCCGTGCCTGCATCGACGTCTGCCCGACCCAGGCCATCGTCGAAGAAGGCCTGGTCGACGCACGCCGATGCATCTCCTACCTGACGATCGAGCAGGGCGGGCCGATCCCGCAAGAGTTCCGCCCGCTGATGGGCAACCGCATCTACGGCTGCGACGACTGCCAGCTCACCTGTCCCTGGAACAAGTTTGCCCGCCGCGCGGTGGTGCCGGACTTCGATGTGCGCCCGAGCCTGGCCGACCCGACCTTGCTGCAGCTGTGGCGCTGGGACGAGGCCACGTTCCTCAAGCAGACGGAAGGCAGCGCCATCCGCCGCATTGGCTTTGCCCGCTGGCAGCGCAACATTGCGGTGGCCATGGGCAACACCCTGGCGGGGCGGCTGCTCGGTGAGGGCGCTGCATGCCCTCCTGCTCTGCGCGATGAGCTGCTGCAGGCTTTGCAGGCTTGGCAACAACGCCCGCCGGAGCTGGGCGAGCACCACGCGCTGGTGGCCGAACACGTCGCCTGGGCCCTCGCCCAGGCCGATGCATCGGCCACCTGATCGGCCGCTGATCAACCGTTGACCAGCACCAGCTTGCCGCGCACCTGGCGCGATCCCATCAGCGTGAAGGCCTCTTTGAGCTGCGACATCGGCAGCTTGTGTTCCACCACGGGCTTGATCTTGCCTTCCATGTACCAGGCGGCCAGTTGCATCAGGCAGGCGGCGTTGTTCTGCGGCTCGCGCT
>NZ_DCXA01000175.1:0-7853 GCF_002328915.1 Aquabacterium sp. UBA2148 | reverse complement strand
TACCAGGCTGCCAGCTCACCGAGCATCTTGGCGTTGCGGCCCGGCTCGCGCTTGGCGAACTCGCCCCAGAACACGCCCAGCACCGAGGCGCCCTTGAGCAGCGCCAGGTTCAGCGGCAGGTTGGGGATGGCGCCATTGGCAAAGCCGACCACGAGGTGGCGACCACGCCAGGCGATGGAGCGGAAGGCCTGCTCGGTCAGCTCGCCTCCCACCGGGTCATAGACCACGTCCGGGCCTTTGCCCTCGGTCAGCGTCTTGAGCTCGTCGCGCAGGTTCTGCGTGCTGTAGTTGATGGTGGCGTCGGCGCCCAGCTCCTTGCACAGCGCGCACTTCTCATCCGACGAAGCAGCGGCGATCACCTTGGCGCCAGCGGCCTTGGCGATCTGGATGGCGGCGGTGCCCACGCCCCCGGCGGCGCCCAGCACCAGCACGGTCTCGCCGGCCTTGAGCGCGGCGCGGTCCATCAGCGCGTGGTACGTGGTGCCGTAGGTGCACAGGAAGGCGGCGGCGTCTTCGAACGAGAAGACCGGGGGCAGGGGCATCAGCATGGCGGCCGGCGCGACCACGTGCGTGCCGAAGCCACCCGTGCCCGCGAAGCCTGCCACCTGCGTGCCCACGCTCAAGTGCGTGACGCCTTCACCCACGGCTTCGACCACGCCAGCGAACTCGGCGCCGGGCACGAAGGGCAGGGGCGGCTTCATCTGGTACTTGCCCTGCACGATCAGCAGGTCGGGGAAGTTCAGGCTGGCGGCCTTGATGGCCACTCGCACCTCGCCCTTGCCCGGCTCGGGCGTCGGGGCTTGTTTCCAGGTCAGGGCCTCGGGGCCATCCAGGGTTTCGCAGAACCAGGCTTGCATCGCGGGTGTCTCCTCGTGGTGATGCGCTAGGGGCGCGCTTGTTGCGCGTTTTGTTCGGACGTCGAGAGGGGGCTCACAGCGTCCGGGTGTTGAAGGTGTCGCACTGGCCCATGTCGCCGGATTCGAAGCCGCGCTTGAACCAGCGCATGCGCTGGGCGCTGCTGCCGTGCGTGAAGCTTTCAGGGACCACTTCGCGGCCGGCGCCGCGTTGCAAGGCGTCGTCGCCGATCTGCGAGGCCGCGTTCATCGCTTCCTCCAGGTCGCCAGATTCCATCAGGCCTTTGCTCTGCTCGGTGTCGTGGGCCCAGATGCCAGCGTAGCAGTCGGCCTGCAGCTCCAGGCGCACGCTCAGGGCGTTGTACTCGGCTTGGCTGACGCGTCGGCGGGCCTCTTCCAGCTTGGCGCTGGTGCCCACCAGGTTCTGCACGTGGTGGCCGACTTCGTGCGCGATCACGTAGGCTTGCGCGAAGTCACCGGGCGCACCCAGGCGGTTTTTCAGGGTGTCATAGAAGTCGAGGTCGATGTAGACGCGCTGGTCGGCCGGGCAATAGAATGGGCCCATGGCCGCCTCGCCCTGGCCGCAGGCCGTGGGCGTGCTGCCACGGAACAGCGTCAGGCGTGGCTCCTGGTAGCGAGCACCCTGGGCCTGGAACTGGCCACGCCAGACGTCTTCGGTGGTGGCCAGCACCTGGCGCACGAAACGCGAGCCCGCGTCCTGGGCTGGGGTGGCGCTGGTGTCTGGGCGTTGCACCTCGCCACTGGCCTGGTTCGGGTCGCCCTGCATGCCGCCCAGCACATTGAGCACCGTCATCGGGTTGATGCCCAGGAAGTAGCTGGCCACCAATGCGATGGCCACGGTGCCCAGGCCAAGCCTGCCACCTGGCAAGGGCAGCCGGGGGCCACGGCCACCGCCTGATTCGCGCACGTCGTCGACGTTCTCGCTCTCGCGCTGTCCATCCAGTTTCATGCGAACTCCCCGGGCCTGGTGGTGGTGTGACGCGCTGGATGTTAGCAGTGCACCGTTGCTGGGTCAGGGGGGGCTTGTGCCACGTTGGCGCACGGGACATCGCCGCTTCACCCATGTGGGGCATGGCCAGCGGCCCGATAGAATCGCCCCCATGCAAGACACCCCCGTCGCTCAGGCAGCACAGCTGCCGGTTGTCATCATCGGCGCTGGCCTGGCCGGCCTGACCGTGGCCCTGAACCTGGCTGAGACCCAGCCCGTGATCGTGCTGGCCAAGCGGCAGCTCGAAGAAGCCGCCACAGCCTGGGCCCAGGGCGGCATCGTCGGGGTGCTGGGCAGCGACGACAGCATCGAGTCCCACGTCCGGGACACGCAGGAGGCCGGGGCCGGGCTGGTCGATGAGCGCACGGCCGAGTTCATCGCTCGACACAGTGCCGACGCCGTGGAGTGGCTCGTCGCCCGAGGCGTGCCCTTCTCACCTGATCCGCAAGGGCCGCTGGGCTTGCACCTCACGCGCGAAGGGGGCCATGCCGTGCGGCGCATCGCGCATGCGGCCGATGCCACCGGCAAAGCCATCCATGACGTGCTCCTGGCCGAGGTCAAGCGCCACCCCAACATCCAGCTCCGCGAGAAGTGGATGGCGATCGACCTGGTCACCAACCGCCACCTCAAGCGTTCACAGCAAGACACTGCGGTGCGATCGCTCGACGCGGGTCGCTGCCACGGCGTCTACGCGCTTGACCTGTCCAATGGCCGGGTTGAAACGCTGGCCGCATCCGCGGTGGTGCTGGCATCGGGCGGGGTGGGCAAGGTCTACCGCTACACCAGCAACCCCGAGACCTCGACGGGCGACGGCATCGCCATGGCCTGGCGCGCGGGCTGCCGCGTGGCCAACATGGAATTCATCCAGTTCCACCCGACCTGCCTGTATCACCCGCAAGAGCGCAGCTTCCTGATCACCGAAGCCTTGCGAGGCGAAGGCGCCATCCTGCGCCTGCCCGATGGCACCCGCTTCATGCCCGCGCACGACGAGCGCGGTGAGCTGGCCCCGCGCGACATCGTGGCGCGGGCCATCGACTTCGAGATGAAGAAGCACGGCCTGGACCACGTCTGGCTGGACGCGACCCACCTGGGCGAAGCCTTCCTGAAAGAGCACTTCCCGACCATCCACGCGCGTTGCCTCTCGCTGGGCATCGACATCGCCAAGCAGCCCATCCCGGTGGTGCCGGCGGCGCACTACACCTGCGGGGGCGTGGTCACCGACCTTCAAGGGCGCACCGACCTGCCGGGCCTGTACGCCGTGGGCGAGACCACTTACACCGGCCTGCATGGCGCCAACCGCCTGGCCAGCAACTCGTTGCTGGAGTGTGTGGTGCTGGGTCGCACCTGTGCCGATGACATCGAGGCCAGCCGCCCGGCCAAGTCGCCCAAGCTGCCCGACTGGGACGAAAGCCAGGTGACCGACGCCGACGAAGAGGTGGTGATCGCCCACAACTGGGACGAGCTGCGCCTGCTGATGTGGAACTACGTTGGCATCGTGCGCACGACGCGCCGACTGGAGCGCGCACTGCACCGCATCAAGCTGCTGCGCCAGGAGATCGACGACTACTACGCGGCCTTCCGCGTCAGCCGCGACCTGCTGGAGCTGCGCAACCTGGTCGATTGCGCCGAGTTGATCGTGCGCTCGGCCTTGTCACGTCAGGAGAGCCGCGGTCTGCACTTCAGCCGCGATTACCCGCGCACGCTGCCGGTGAGCTTTCCCACCATCCTGTGCAAAAAGCCCAAGAAGAAGGACGCCTGGTTGCCTTGATGGCCGTCAGGTGATTCAGCGGCGCGCGCGCATCGCAAAGCGCGCCTGCACGAACTCGAAGGCGTAGACCACCGTGTCCAGGATCAGTTGCTCGCTGTCCTGGCGCTCTTTCTCGGTCATGTGAAAAGCCAGGTCCACCTGGTGGCGGATGTAGCGCGGCGGCAGGCGGTTCAGTGCCACGCAGGCCACATCGGGGTGGTGGTCTTCTGTGAGCAGGGGGTAACGGTGCGCCATGTCCATCACCATGTTCACGACCTGCTGTTCGTAGTAGTTGTGGAGGGTGGTGAAGTCGGCGGGCATGGCTGGGGCTGGGCGAGCTGAGGTCGGGCAACGGCCATGACAGGCCAGCGCAGCTGGCACGGGTGGCGCGTGTGGTTCTCAGGAGTGTCGCCGACGTCGGCTTTCCCGGGGTGTGAAAAAAGCGGCAGAAAACCGTTCAGCCGCTTCGGTCAGGCCACCTTGCCCAGCACCCGCATCGAGAAGTCCACGGCCTGAACGTCTTTGGTCAGCTTGCCGATGGAGATGCGGTCCACGCCGGTTTCGGCGATGCCGCGCAGTTGCGCCAGCGTGACGCCACCGGACACCTCCAGCAAGGCGCGACCCTGGGCCACTTCCTGGTTGATGCGCACGGCCTCGCGCATCATCTCCAGGCTGAAGTTGTCGAGCAGGACGCTGACGGCCTCGGCGGCCAGGGCTTCGCGCAACTCGTCCAGCGTTTCAACTTCCACCTGGATGGTGATCTGCTCGCGCAGCGGCGAGGCCTGGGCGGCAACCAGGGCCTGGGCGTTGCGCATGGCAGCCGTGACCGAGCCGGCCGCAGCGATGTGGTTTTCCTTGATGAGGATGCCGTCGTACAAGGCCAGGCGCTGGTTGGCGCCACCGCCCACGCGCACGGCGTACTTCTGCGCCAGTCGCAGGCCGGGCAGGGTCTTGCGGGTGTCGAGCACCACGCAGCCGCGCGGGTTGGGCGAGGCGCCTTCGATGGCCTGCATGTGGCGGCGCGTGAGCGTGGCCACGGCCGAGAGCGTCTGCAGGAAGTTCATGCTCGGGCGCTCGGCCGTCAGCAGCGCGCGGGCGTCGGCCTGGATGTGGCAGACCGGCGTGTCGGGCGCCATCAGCGCGCCTTCTTCGTAGCACCACTCGATGCGTGCGCTGGGGTCGAGCTTGAGCAAGCAGGCCTCGAACCAGTCGCGACCGCACAGCACGGCCTCCTCGCGCACGATCAGGCGGGCCTGCACGCGTTCGTTGGCGGGCACCAGCTGCGCGGTCCAGTCGCAGACGCCCATGTCTTCGAACAGGGCGTCACGGACGTTGCGGGCACGGGCTTCTTCGAGGGTTTCGTTGTGGTCGAACATGGGGGATGGCAAGCAGGATGAGGGCTGGCGTTGAATCGGCGCGGGCTGTCGGCGTGACTTCAAGCCGAGCCGATGTTGGGCACGAAGCCTTGCGCCGGTTTGGTGATGGCCGATGGGTTCCTGGCGACGAAGTCGAGCATGCGGTCGATGCAGCCATGCGCCTTGAGTCGGGTGGTCTCGTCAACGGTGATCTCGCCGACGCCGCGCTCCAGGCAGTCGAGCACGCCTTGCAGCCCGTTCATGGCCATCCAGGGACAGTGCGCGCAGCTCTTGCAGGTGGCGCTGTTGCCAGCGGTCGGGGCCTCGATCAGCACCTTGTGGGGCGCCAGCTGGCGCATGCGGTGCAGGATGCCGTTGTCGGTGGCGACGATGAACTCGGGCGCGTTCGATTCGACCACGGCCTTGAGCAGCTGCGAGGTCGAGCCGACCACGTCAGCCTGGGCGACGACGCTTTCGGGCGACTCGGGGTGCACCAGCACCAGGGCATCGGGGTGGTCCTTCTTGAGCAGGTCCAGCTCCAGGCCTTTGAACTCGTCGTGCACGATGCAGGCGCCGTTCCACATCAGCATGTCGGCGCCGGTTTCCTTCTGGATGTAGCGGCCCAGGTGGCGATCGGGTGCCCACAGGATCTTCTCGCCCTGGTCTTTCAAGTGCTTGACGATGGCCAGCGCGCACGAGCTGGTGACCATCCAGTCAGCGCGGGCCTTCACGGCGGCGCTGGTGTTGGCGTAGACCACGACTTTGCGGTCGGGGTGGGCGTCGCAGAACTTCGTGAAATCGTCGGCCGGGCAGCCCAGGTCTAGTGAGCAGGTCGCGTCCAGGTCGGGCATCAGCACGGTTTTGCCGGGCGACAGGATCTTGGCCGATTCCCCCATGAACTTCACGCCAGCGACGATGAGCGTTTGCGCGGCGTGGTCGCGACCGAAGCGTGCCATCTCGAGCGAGTCGGAGACGCAGCCGCCTGTCTCCATGGCCAGGTCCTGCAGGTCGCCGTCGACGTAGTAATGGGCCACCAAGACCGCGTTGCGGGCCTTGAGCAGCTCGGCAATGCGGGCCTTGGTGGCGGCCTTGGCCGTTGGGCTCAAAGGTGCCGGCACGCGGGCCCAGGCGTGGGCGGTGCAGGTGGCGCCCGAGGCGTCCTGCAGGTCGTAGTCGTAGCTGACGGTGATGGGGCTGTTCATGGCGCTGTCAGGTGGGGGCAGTGGGCGGTGCTTGCAAGCTGATTGGCCGAGGGGGCGGCGCGGCGAAGGTCAGAGCGTTGGGCGGTGCGGACGCGAAGGGGGCGGTTGGCTGCGCTGCGTTCGGCGGCGGTCGATCCACGCCACCAGCTCACTCGACAGCCACACGGCATAGAACGCAAAAATGACGTCGCTGAGGAAGTGTCCGCCCTGCATGATGCGCCCCGCACCGATGACCGCGCCGGCAACGAGGCCGATCAGGAACCAGCGGCGGCGCCACACGGGCCCGCAGGTCAGGCCCAGGCCCATGAGGGCGAAGCCGGCTGCTGCGTGGCTGCTGCAAAAGCTGCGGTGTGCTTCGGGGTTGTCGCCCAAGGCAAACGGGCCCTGAAAGGCCTGGGTGCCCCCGAATGGCTCGATCTGCACCGGGCGAGGTCGGCCCACGGTGTTTTTGAACACCCCTTCGATGACCAGCCCGGGCCCGAGCAGGGCGGCGCAAAGGAAGACGGTCGAGACATGCCGCCAGGGTCCACGACATTGCTGAGCCGCTTCCGTGCGTCCCGCCGCGTTCAGGACCTTGGCGATCCATGGTGCGAACAGGGCGTGCACGGCCGCCAGCAGTGCCAAACCACGACCCAGGGGAGGCGTCCAGTCGTAAAGCCACAGCACCAGCGGATCCTGGGCATGAAAGAAACCCCGCGCTGCGTCAAAGTAGCGTGAGGACACCATCAGGTCCAACGCGGGGAACTTGGCGTAAACCGCCAGAACGAAAAAGAACACCGCCCAGATCAGGCGGTTGTCCATGCCGGCGTCATCTTCGGGATCGGACGCCGTGTCGGGGCGCGCTTGGGCCATCGCAACTCAGGGCGTTTCGAGCAAGTGGCCGCTGCCGCCAGACTGCTCCATGTAGGTTTGCTGGGTGTAGCCCAGGAAGCCTCGCAGGAAAAAGGCATGCACTTCGACAAACCGCTGGTCGGCCACCTCGATGCGCACCGACTTCATGGGTTTGACGATCGCAAAACGCGAGGTGATGTCATCTGGCTTCGGGTCGGCCGTCAGCAACAAAA
Organism: Aquabacterium sp. UBA2148; assembly: GCF_002328915.1. NCBI lineage: Bacteria > Pseudomonadati > Pseudomonadota > Betaproteobacteria > Burkholderiales > Sphaerotilaceae > Aquabacterium > Aquabacterium sp. UBA2148. Next base: position 622 of record NZ_DCXA01000175.1, on the reverse strand, counting down.
CGTCCGGGCCGATCTTGTTGGGCAGGCTGTGCTGCAGCAGGTAGTGGTTGTCCCGTTTGCCGTCGGGGTTCCAGTAGAAGGCCCGGACCTTGTGCTGACGCCAGTTGTAAAGCGCCTGGGTGATCAGCACGCGTTGGTCGGCCAGGACGGGCAAGCCCGCGATGCGAGGCTCGGTGACCACCGGCTCGAGTTGCTGAAAAGCCTCGTGCCAGCCACGCATGCGCACCAGCACATCGAGCTTGGGGTTCACGGGGTCGGAGAGGATGTCTCGTGCATGCAGCGCCAGCGATGTCAGCAGCACGTTGCTCAGCAAGATGGCCAGCAGCCAGCGCTGAGGCCTCGGGGCGGCCAGCGGCACCAGCGGGGCGCTCAGGAGCGAGGCCAGCAGCAGGGTCAGCCCGACCATGGCGGGGGCCGCCCAGTTCACGTGAGCGCCACCCATGAAGGCCTGCACGGCCGCGATGCCGAGCAAAGGCAGGCTCAGCATCCAGAGGAAGCGGTAGCTGGAAACCGACGCCAGGTAGTAGGCCGACGTGCGCGCCGCTGCTTTGCGCTGGGGTTGCGTGCCGGGGGGCAGGCTGTGGCCCCCTATGGCCGTGGTGTGGGCCCATTGGCTGGGGGG
>NZ_DCXA01000067.1:4676-6340 GCF_002328915.1 Aquabacterium sp. UBA2148 | reverse complement strand
GGCAAAGCCTCGGCCCTGTTCACCGGCACGTGCAGCTTCCACCGCAGCGTTCAAGGCCAGGATGTTGGTCTGGAAAGCGATGCCATCGATCACGCCGATGATCTCGTTGATCTTGCGCGAGGCAGCGTCGATCTCGCTCATGTTTCGCACCACCTGCTGCATCACCTCGCCGCCCTGGCGCGCGGCCTGGGTGGCGCTGGCCGCCAGGTCGTTGGCCGAACGGGCCGACTCGGCCGTGTGCCTCACCGTGCTGGTGAGCTGGTCCATGGAGGACGCGGTTTCCTGGAGGCTCGAGGCCGTGTGCTCGGTGCGCTGGCTGAGATCCTGATTGCCCGCAGCGATCTCCGTGGAGGCGGTCTCGATCATCTGCGCGGCCTGTTGAACCACTGTCATCGATGACGAGAGCTCGGCGACCATGCGTTGCAGACCTTCCATCAGCTGGCCGATCTCATCTTGCGTGCGAGCAGACAAGTCGGTGTCAAAGCGCCCGGACGCCACCGCATTCGATGCATCGACCGCCCGCCCCAGATCAGAGATCACCTGGCTCTGCAAGCGCCATGCATAGACCAGCGCGCCGACACCAGCCAGAACACCCATCAGCGACAGGATCAGGCTGTTGCGCAAAGCCGCAGCTTCGAGATCGAGCACGGCCTCGTCGGCCGCACCTCGCACCTGTGCTTCGAGCTGATCAAGGCTGACCTTGACCGCCTTGAAATCGGCGTCTGCGGTCTGCAGGGCAGCGATGCCGGTGTTGGGGTCGATGGTGGACAGGTCAATGGCCGCATCGGCGGACTTGGCGTACTTGTTCAGCGCCTGATCAAACTGCTGGTAAGCAGGTGACGAACGAACCGCCTCGGGCACGCTGGTTTCCACACCCTTGCGGACCTGCTCTGCCGCTTTGGGCAGGGCGTCGCGCCGAGCTTTGACCTGGGCATCGTCGAGCGATCCGATGATCGTGACGGTTCGGTACATGTCGACGTGCGCATCCCCCAGCGAGTCCACCACGCCCGCGATGCTGACCTGCCGGGTGATGGCGTCCTCATAACTGACGTGGCTTTGATCGCGAAAATGGGCCATCACGGCCAGGTAGCCGCCCAAGGCCAGCAGCAGCACGCCACTGACCAGGGCTGGCGCCACCATCAACTTGGCGCGAAGTTTCATGGGTCATCCTTCGGACCCACCGGGTCCGCATCCTGGACCGAATCAGTTCACTTGTAGATGCCGCCGCAGAGCACGGTGTCCTCGAGCTTTTCGCAGTACATCTGCTTGGGCTCGATCTTCTTGGTCTCGGGGTTGGTGAACTTGTAGTCCTGCCAGAAGGTGCCTTGGGACTTGGCCATGTCGACGCGCTCCTTGACGAAGAGCTTGCCGTCGATGTCCTTCAACTCGATCAGGTTCTTGCCGATCATCTTGGCGTTGGCGCCGTGGGCGTGCACGGTGCCGTCCAGGCCATAGACCACCAGGTACAGGTCTTCCTTGCGCCAACTGGCGTTGGCCTTGTCGCTGAACTCGGCATACGCCTTGTCCTTGCCGGCCGACTTCACGTGGGCCACGCCCTTTTTGACCATGCCCACGGCATCGTCCTTGGTGGCGCCACCATCGGCGGCCAGGGCAGCATTGGAAAGACCTGCGGCGGCGACCACGGCGGCGACCATCCACTTGAT
>NZ_DCXA01000067.1:302-4622 GCF_002328915.1 Aquabacterium sp. UBA2148 | reverse complement strand
CGGCGACCATCCACTTGATGTGCTTTTTCATCTCGCGTTCCTCAACAAGGTTGGTGTCGAAGCCGCTGGCAACTGCCCGGCTCCAACAAGATCGCCTGTCTCTGCTCAACTGCTTCAGTCGATCAGGCACATGTCCTGGCTCATCAACATGCTCTCGATGTCCAGGAGGATGACCATGCGCTCGCCGATCTGGGCCAGCCCACGGATGTAGGTGGCGTCGATGGCCGAGTTCATCTCCGGTGCCGGACGGACCGCATCGGAGGGGATCTCCATCACGTCGCTGACCGAGTCGACCACGGCACCGATGGTGCGCTGGCCGATGTGCAGCACGATGGAGACCGTGAAGGCGTTGTACTCGACCGTGGCGCAGCCAAAGCGCAGGCGCAGGTCGACGATCGGCACGATCGTGCCGCGCAGGTTCAGCACCCCCTTGAGGAAGTGCGGTGCGTTCGCGATGCGGGTCGGGTTCTCGTAGCCGCGGATTTCCTGCACCTTCAGGATGTCGATGCCGTATTCCTCGTCACCGAGGCGGAAGGTCAGGTACTCGCGCGCCAGTTCGGTCTGCACGTCCAGTTTTTCCATCATGCCCATGCTGTTCTCCTTGTGCCCTGCGTGTGCCCGGCGTCAGTGACGCGAGCGGCGCACCAGGCTGCCGACGTCGAGGATCAGCGCCACGCGACCATCGCCCATGATGGTGGCGCCCGATACATCGCTGACCTTGCGGTAGTTGGATTCGAGGTTCTTGACCACGACCTGTTGCTGGCCCAGCAGTTCGTCGACCAGCAGGGCCACTCGGCCACCTTCTGCTTCGACGACCACCATGATCCCGCTGTTGTGCTCCCAGTCGAATCGAGGCACCTGGAAGACCTTCTCCAGCTCGATGACCGGCATGTACTCCTCGCGCACCTCGACCACGCGACCCGAGCCGCCGACGGTCTTGATGACGTCCTGGTTGACCTGGAAGCTCTCGACCACCGAGGACAGCGGCAGGATGTAGACCTCTTCGCCCACCCCCACGCTCATGCCGTCCATGATGGCCAGGGTCAGTGGCAGGCGAACCGCCACGCGCATGCCGTAGCCTTCGGCCGAGTCGATCTCGACCGTGCCACCCAGCGAGGTGATGTTCTTCTTGACCACGTCCATGCCGACACCGCGGCCGGAGACGTCGGTCACTTCGTCGGCCGTGGAGAAGCCCGGCGCGAAGATGAGGTTCCAGACCTCGGCGTCGGTCATCGTGTCAGGTGCATCGATGCCCTTCTCACGGGCCTTCTTGATCAGCTTGTCGCGGTTCAGGCCACGGCCGTCGTCGCGCACTTCGATGACGATGGAGCCGCCCTGGTGCGAGGCGGCCAAGGTGATGGTGCCGACTTCCGGCTTGCCCTTGGCCAGGCGGTCTGCCGGCATTTCGACGCCGTGGTCGCAGGAGTTGCGCACCAGGTGGGTCAGCGGGTCGGTGATCTTCTCGACCAGGCCCTTGTCCAGCTCGGTCGCCTCACCCTGGGTGACCAGCTCGACCTTCTTGCCCAGCTTGTTGGCCAGGTCGCGCAGCATGCGAGGGAAGCGGCTGAACACCGTCGACATCGGAATCATCCGGATCGACATCACGGCTTCTTGCAGGTCGCGGGTGTTGCGGTCCAGGTCGGTCAGGCCCGAGACCAGTTGCTGGTAGACGACCGGGTCGAGACCGCGGCTGTTCTGGGCCAGCATGGCCTGGGTGATCACGAGTTCGCCCACCAGGTTGATGAGCTGGTCGACCTTCTCGACCGACACGCGGATGGTCGAAGTTTCGGGGCCGGCAGCGGGCTTTTCAACCTTGGCAGCGGGCTTGGCTGCAGCGGCCACGGGTTTGAGCTGCGGCGCCTCGGCGGCAGCAACCGGTGCAGGCTTGTCGGGCGAGCCGGGGGCGTTGTCAAAGAATCCGTAACCCTCTGGTGCCTTGGGCGCTTCAGGGGCATCGAAGAATCCATAACCGGCGTCGGCAGCAGGCTGAGCGGTCTCGCCCATTGCCAGGAATGCCACCTGCTCACGGGCCACATGGAACGTGAACAGGTCCAGCAGTTCGGACTCGGGCGTGCGGGTGATGACCTTGAAGCGGCGCACGCCCACGAGCATGGCGTCATCCGGCAGAGGCTCGATGGTGCCAAGGTCGACGATTTCCTTGAACAGATCAACCAAGTTGTCGGCTTGAGATGGGTTGTCCAGGGGGCCCACACGCAGCTCGACGGTGCGCTGGCCATCGGGCGCAGCAGCAGCGACGGCGATGGGAGCAGGCGTGGCGGCGGGCTGAGCAGGCGCGGGCTTCTGAGCCGCAACGGCGACCACCGGCGCATCGCCAGCGACCATGGCGCGGATGTTGACCAGCAGCTCAGATGTGTCGATGGCATCGGCACCTGAGCCCTGATGACGACCCAGCATGGCCTTGAGCGCATCGCCCGACTGCAGCAGCACGTCGACCATCGGCGCCGTGGGCGTCAGCTCGTGGCGACGCAGCTTGTCCAGCAGCGTCTCCATCTGGTGCGTCAGCTCGGCCACGTCGCTGAAACCAAACGTCGCGGCGCCACCCTTGATGGAGTGCGCGCAGCGGAAGATGGCGTTGAGCTCCTCGTCGTCGGCGGACTCGATGTCGAGCTCCAGCAGGAGCTGCTCCATGTTCTCCAGGTTCTCACCGGCTTCTTCAAAGAAGACCTGGTAGAACTGGCTGAGGTCGATGCCCGCGGATGACGTGCTGTTGTCGGTGCTCGTGTCTGCCATGTCTGGCTCCAGATGTGTAACGGGTGGGCCGATTCGCTCGGTCGGTCAGGCGCTCAGCGGATGACCTTCTGGATCACTTCGATCAGCTTGTTCGGGTCGAACGGCTTGACCAGCCAGCCCGTTGCGCCTGCAGCGCGGCCAGCCTGCTTCATCTGATCGCTCGACTCCGTGGTCAGGATCAGGATGGGGGTGCTCTTGAACTGGGGCGACTCACGCAGCTTCTTGGTCAGGCTGATGCCGTCCATGCGGGGCATGTTCTGGTCGGTGAGCACCAGGTCGAAGCTGCGTCCACCCGCTTTCTCCCAGGCGTCCTGGCCGTCCACGGCCTCGATGACGTTGTAGCCCGCGCTCTTGAGCGTGAAGGAGACCATTTGACGCATGGATGCGGAATCGTCGACGGCAAGAATCGAGTGCATGGCGCGCTCCGTTGCTGGATGAGTGTGATCAGGAGGGAATCGGTGTGTTGAAACCTGTCAACGGCATGGTTGTTTTCGGCAGGTGGTAAGTCATTCTTTAGAACAACTCCACCGAGCCGGCATCCATTTCGTCCTGGGTGACAGGGTTGGGCTTGAGCGGGCCTTCTTCGACCACGGCAGCCCCGTCCGGGTCGTCGTCGCCCAAGGCATCCCGGGCGATCTGGTCAGCGCAACTGCGCAGGCGTTTGTTGGTGTGGGCGATCAGCTGGGTGGCCATGTCCTGGAACTGCAGGGCCGTGACGGCCTTGTACAGGGTCTGGCGAACCTCGTGCAGGTGCGGCGTGATCTCGTGCCCCTGGTCGATGACCGTGCCGAGCTGGCCTGCCGAGGTGTGAAAGCCCTCCATCAGGGCCTGGCAGGCGTCGTCCAGCAAGCGCTGCAGGCGCTCCAGGTCGTTGGTGGCCGTCATCATGTGATCCTGCAGCTCCGCGGCCAGCAGCAGAGGCATCTCTGGCGGCCGGTCCGTGCCGGGGTCTTCGTAGCTCATCGTGGCTCCACTCAACCGGATTGGGGGGCGGTCATGCTCAAGTCATGACCGGACACATGGGGTTCTCGGCAGGTTTTCGCAGATCCTTAGGCCTTTGCATAATCGGACCTTGCGCTTTAGCCGGTTGGTACAATTTTTTCCACTTCTCGCCGGTCGGTGTTCAAAATGACGCGGGAAAACTTGGCTCAAATCGAAGGATCGGAAACGCACCTGTGCCAGAGTTCTCACACTCGCCCACACCGAATCCCCCGGCAAATGGGGCTGGCACGGGCTTGCCGCCCGTTCGCTTGAAGGTTCTGCACCTCGAAGACAACGAAGGCGACCACGCCCTGGTGACCGCCCACCTTCGCCGAGGCGGCATCGAGGCCGACATCACCCGGGTCGAGACCGAGCGGGCCCTCATCGAGGCGCTGGCGGAGGACTGGGACCTGATCCTGTCCGACTACAACCTGCCTGGCTACTCCGGCCTGGCGGCGCTCGACAAGGTGCGCGCTCTGGGCAAACTCGTGCCATTCATCCTGGTTTCGGGCGAAATCGGCGAGGACATCGCCGTCCAGGCCATGCGCAATGGCGCCAACGACTACCTGCTCAAAAGCAACCTGGCCC
>NZ_DCXA01000067.1:0-249 GCF_002328915.1 Aquabacterium sp. UBA2148 | reverse complement strand
AAAAGCAACCTGGCCCGCCTGGCCCCGGCCGCCCTGCTGGCCATCGAAGCCAACCGCACCCGCATCGCCAAGCAGCGCGCCGACCACGCGCTGACCCGCTCGCGCCAGCAGTTGCGTGAGCTCGCCCAGCACTTGCAGACCAGCATCGAACAAGAACGCGCCGCCATCGCCCGCGAGATCCACGACGACGTCGGTGGGGCCCTGACGGCTGTGAAATTCGACCTGGCCTGGATCGCTCGCCACGCCCCG
>NZ_DCXA01000036.1:5282-13873 GCF_002328915.1 Aquabacterium sp. UBA2148 | reverse complement strand
GGGCGTGTTCCGGCGCACCGTGCATTTCGGCGCCCACGTGATGCACGACGAGGTGCGCACGGAGACCGGGCAAAAGATGGTTTTCACCCCCGAGGCCCACGGTGACACGGCGCCCATCCGGCTGACCATGGCCATCGAAGAGCCGCGCGCCGGCCAGATGGTGCTGCGCTTCGTTTACGAGGCCTTGTCCCCCCAAACGGACGAGGAGGCCTACTACAACGACTACCGCCACAATGCATGGCTGCACAACGACCGCGACATGGTGCGAACTTTGCGCCAGTGGCTGTCGGAAGAAGGGCTTTGAGCCGACCTCGCCTGCCGGCGTGACTCGCAGCCCTTCAGCCCGGCTTCAGCCTGGCGGGGCATCATGCCCCATCGAGCTTGCCGGCGTGCCGTTGCGGCGTCCCATGGCAGGCCAGGGGAGGCGGCATGGCAACACGACACGGAACGAGGGTGGGCGAAGGTGGCGCGGTCACACGCTTGCTGCACGCAACGCTGGCGATCGCCTTCCTGGGCGCCTGGCTGAGCGCTGAGTGGGAAGGGCTGAGGACTTGGCACATCGCCTGCGGACATGCTTTGGCGGGGGCCTTGCTTGCGCGCATCGCGTGGTCGCTGGCGCGGCCTCGGGCATCGCTCTTGCGTTGGTGGCACACGTTCCGGCGTGCGGCACGGCGTCTGCGTTCCGGGCACGACGGTGTTTTGCGCGCGCCCACCTGGACCATTGCGGGCTCGGCCCTGGTGGTTTGCGGCATCGTGCTGCTGGTGCCGGGGTGCTTCGTGACGGGCTGGGCGCTGGGGCGGCTGGTCGACGTGGCGCAGGAGCCAGTGGCGCTGCACCGCTGGCTGGGCACGACCCTCATGGTGGTGGTGGCGACGCACGTGGCCCTGGTCGCCGTGCTGGGTGTGCTGCGTGGGCCCCGCATGGCCCGCGACGTGTTGCCCGGTGGGCCGAGGTCAGGCCAGGGTTGACGCCGCCACGACCGGTTCCGACGGGTGCTCGGCCGCTTGACGAGGCGCGTGCTTGCGCAGCTGGATGGTGAAGCACGACCCCACGCCCGGCAGGCCCTGTGCGGTGATGTCTCCGCCCATGCGCGTCATCAGCTGCCTGGCGATGTACAGGCCCAGCCCGCTGCCTTCGATGTCTTTCGTGAAGCGGCCCACGCGGTTGAAGGGCTGAAACAGGTGGGGGATGTCTTCGCTGCTCAGGCCATGGCCGGTGTCGGCCACCTCGATGAACAGGTGGTCGGCGTCCTCGGTGGCGCGAACCTGGATGGCCCCACCCGGGCGGTTGTATTTGCAGGCGTTGCTCAGCAGGTTGATGAAGACCTGTTGCAGGCGTTGGGGGTCGGCCCAGGCCTGCAGCGCCTGGGCCGGTAGTTCATCTCGCAGGCTCAGGTGCTGGCGCTCGCGCATCGACTCGACGGTGGGCAGGCAAGCCCTCAGCAGCGGCGAGACATCGACCTCTTGCGGGTGCAGCGGCACCTGGCCGGATTCGATCTTGCTGAGGTCGAGCACCTCGTCGACCAACCCGAGCAATTGCTGGCCCGACTGCAGGATCCAGCCCACCTGCTGATGCTGGGTGGGTGACAAGGGCTTGCCGCCATGGTCCATGTCCAGCAGTTGGGCGAAGCCCAGGATGGCGTTGAGCGGGGTGCGCAGCTCATGGCTCAGGCGCGACAGGAAGCTGCGCTGTGCCGCAGCGGTGCGCTGGGCCGTGTCACGCTGGATGGTGACTTGCGCCTGCATCTGCTCGACGGTGACGTCGCGCACGATGCCCAGGATGTGCGCGCCTTGGCGCTCGTCGCGGTCCATGCGGCCGGCCACTTCGATGCTGCGCACATCGCCATCAGGTGAGGTGATCCGGTAGCGCACGAGGCGAAAGACACCTTGGGCGATGGCCTGGTCCATTTGTGCCCGCGCATCATCCTGGTCGTCCGGGTGAATGTGCGTGCGGATTTCTTCCCGGGTGAGGATGATCGCTTCGCTGCCCCAGCCCAGCAACTGAGCGGCCTTGGCGTCGAGGTGATACCGCTGCGCTCCGATGTCCAGGTCGAAGCGGCCCAGGCCGGCGAAAGCCACGGCCATGTCCCAGCGCTGCTGCTCGCGTCGCAGCTGCAGGCCCTGGCTGAGCTGGCGGGCGTGCACGCGGCGGTAAGTCAGCACGTAGGTCACCGAGATCAGCAGCACGGCGCCGAACACCAGGACCTGCAGCAGCCACTCGGTGGCGTGTGCCGCCCGCGTGAGGTGGGCCAGGAAGGTGCGTTCTTCAACGAGCAGTTGCCGGTCCACGCTTGCGACCTCGCGTGACAGGGCCTGGCCTGCAGGGCCATTTCGCTGCTCGATCGTCAGGCGCTTGCTGCGCTCGGCCAGCAGCCGCAACTCGGCAATCAGGGTGTCGCCCTGGTTCCAGGCGCGCAGCGAGGGCTGGAACAGCCAGGTGTCGCTGAACAGGTGATAGAGCACCATCATCGCGGTGATGTCGCCCTCGTCCAGGCCGCCGGCGGTGAAGCCTTGGCGGGCCACCTGCCACCGCACCGGCCGGGTGTTGAGCGCTTCTCGGGCTCGCTGGTCACCGGCCTGGACGGTCAGCGCAGATTCAAAGCCCTGCAGGTCAGCCGGGTCGCCGGTGGCAACGTGTGCCTGCAACTGCGCGACAGCGGTGGTGTGGGCTTTGGACCAGAGGCTCTCGCCCTGGACGTAGGCTCGGATGGCTCCCAGCAGGTACATGCTGGAGATGGCCAACATCCCGATCAGCGCGAACGCCCCGACCGGCACGACCTGCCACAGCAGCGGCGTCCTCTGGGTGGGCTGGCTCGTGTTCAGGGTCATCGCGGCAGCGTGCGCTTTCCGCGCCTGTCCGTCATCAGGGAAAACCGGATGTCGCGTGATGTGCCGCACGTGCGGGGGCGTGATCAGGCAGGAAGGCAGGGGTGTGGCAAGGGCGTGGCCGAACGCACCGTCGGCTGGCGCGCGGCCTGGCGCAGGCTGGACAGCCTGGCTGGCAGCTCACCCGGTGGCGTGTTCAGGGCCCGCACCACGCACAAGGCCGCGGGCCCGCAGGCCGCGAAGCGCCTCAGGTCGTCCGCACCCAGCAGGCCGCCAATGGCCACGACCGGCACGTCCGATTGGGCCACCCACCAGCGCAGGTTTTGCTCGCCTTGGGGCAGCCATGGCATGTCCTTGGTGGTGGTCGCTTGCACCGGGCCACAGGCCACGTAGCTGGGGCCGCAGCCGAGCGCACGGGCCAGCTCCCAGGGGCAGTGCGAGCTCAGGCCCAGCAGGGTGTCGTGGCGGCGTTCGCGCAGTGTTGCGCGGTCGTCGGCCGAGAGGGCCAGCAGGTCTTCCTGGCCCAGGTGGATGCCCAGTTGAAAGCGGGGGTGGCCGCGAGCCGAGTCCTGGGTGAGCTCGTCGTTGCCGAGTTCGTTGCCCGGTGTGGGGCGGGGGACGGCCAGGGCCAGTCGCCAGTGGTCGTTGACGAAAAGCGTGGCACCGTGGCGGGCGGCAGCTTGCAGGCTGGTCGCCAGCGCGACGTCGGCACCTTGCTGTGGTTTGTGGCGCAGTTGGACGCAGCGCAAGCCAGCCTCCACCGACGCCGACAGCGATGGGCCATCGGGCAAGATGCCGTAGAGGCGATCGGCCGGTGGGTGGAAGGCTTCGAAGCGGGCGTTGCCGATGAGGCCGCCGATGCCGCTGTGAGCTGGTGGTGCGGTGGTCTTGACCGTCGGGTGCTGGCTCGGCATCAGGCGCCATGGCAGCTCGCGACCCAACCCAAGCCAGGGCAGGGGGGCGCCACCCTGGGATGCCCCGGCCAGCGCCCCGGCGGCGGCGACCACCGGGCCTCGCCCGCTGCCAGCGGGGTGGGCGTGCATCAGGGCGTGGTGAACGACCATGCGGCCGAGCACGCAGGCGTCGGCGCTGCCATGGCCCCAAGCCAGGCAGGCGCCGATGGCGCTGGCCAGGGTGCAGCCGGTGCCGTGGTGGTGCGGGGTGTCCACGCGTGGTGCGCACAACCAGCCTTGGGCCTGCGGACTTTGCAGCCAGTCGAGGCTGAATCGGGTTTCGATGCTGGGGCCTGCCTCGGCGGCGTCACCACCTGTGACCAGGACGCAGCGTGGCCCGAGGGCTTGCAGGGCGGTGGCGATGTCGGGGATCGCGTCCATCGCTTCGCCAGGTGGCGTGGTGCGGGCCTCGTGGGCGTGTGGCCCAAGCAGGGCCAGGGCTTCTGCGCGGTTGGGCGTGAGCACGGTGGCCCGGGGCAACAGCCACTCGCGGTAGGCCTGGACGATGGCGGCATCGGTGAAGGCGGCGCCACCCGCGCTGGCGCGCAGCACCGGGTCGACCACCAAGGCGAGGTGCTGGTGTGGGTCGGTGTTGGCGGGGGCGTCGGCGCGCAGGCGGTCCACCCATCGGGCCACGGTTTCGATGGCGGCCACGCTGCCGAGCAGGCCGGTCTTGATGGCGCGCGGTCGGAGGTCTGGCGCCAGGGCTTGCAGTTGCGCTTCGAGTTGGGCCGCGTCCACCGGGAAGATGGCCTCGACGCCTTGCGAGTGCTGCGCGGTCAGGCAGGCGGCGACGGGGCACAGGTGCACGCCCAAGGCGTCGGCCGCACGCTGGTCGGCGCTCAGGCCGGCGCCACCGGCGGTGTCCAGCCCGGCGATGGCCCAGACGATGGGGGGTGGGTTCGTGGCAGCTTGGGCGAGGGTGGGCATCACGGTGGGATCAAAGCAGCACGAAGGGTTGACCGCCCACGGGGGTGGTGGCGATGGCGACGTCGCTGGTGGGCATCAGGCCGGCACGCCAGCCCTGGCGTCCGCCTTGCACGGCGTCGCGGAAGGCGCGCGCCATGCCCACCGGGTCGCGCGATTGGGAGACCGCCGAGTTCAGCAGCACGGCATCGAAGCCCAGCTCCATGGCGGCAGCGGCTTGCGATGGTGCGCCCAGGCCGGCATCGACGATGAGCGTGATGTCGGGCAGTCGGGCGCGCAGGGTGCGCAGGGCCCAGGGGTTGAGCAGGCCCAGCCCGGAGCCGATGGGTGCTGCCCAGGGCATGAGGATGCGGCAACCTGCGTCCACCAGCCTTTGGGCGCTGACGAGGTCATCGGTGCAGTAGGGCAGCACCTCGAAGCCGTCTTTGACCAACTGACGGGCGGCTTCGAGCAACTCGAAGGGGTCGGGCTGCAGGGTTTGCTCGTCGCCCACCACTTCGAGCTTGAGCCAGTGTGTGCCGAGCAGCTCGCGCGCCATGTGGGCCAGGGTGATGGCTTCCCGCGCGCTGCGGCAGCCGGCGGTGTTGGGCAGCAGGTGCGCGCCCTGCACCCGGGCGGTGTCCCGGATGATCTGCACGAAGCCGTTGTCCTGGCCCGTGGTGCCCAGCGTGCGCTTGAGGCCCAGCGTGAGCACCTGGCTGCCCGAGGCCTCGATGGCGGCGCGCAGGACCTCGGGTGAGGGGTAGCCGGCGGTGCCCAGCAGGAAGCGGCTGCTCAGCTCGGTGTGGCCGATTTGCCAGGTGTCGTTGGGTGCGGTGGCCGCGGCGGTGGGGGGGGCTTGGGTCGAACTCGGCGTGGTCATGGGTTCAGCCTCCGGTGATGGGCGAGAAGCACAGCACGGTGTCGCCGTCGTGCAAGGCGTGATCGGCGCGGGCAGCACGGGCCACGAACTCGCCGTTGAGGGCGGTGGCGATGGCGTTGGCTTCGCGCGAGCTGCCTTGCAGCAGCAGATCAACTGCGTCGGCGAGCGTGCTGCCCACAGGCAGGCTCAGCGGGCCGCGATCGGTGTGGATGGTGAGTGTGGCGGGGCTCATCGGTGGGTCTCAGGCGGCTTGGCTGATGTCGATGTCCGGGACGACGCCGGTGGTGTGAAGCGGCGGGCTGTCGGCTGTGGGCAGCGCCCCCAGGCCCAGCGCACGCAGTGCGTCATCGACCAGCGCGGGCGCCAGCAGCCAGCCGTGGCGGTACAGGCCGTTGATGCGCAGCAGGCCCTTTTCGTGGTGCACCTGCGGGCGGTGGTCGGGCAGGGCCGGGCGCAGGTTGGTGTCGAGCCGGAGGATGCGGGCCTCGGCCAGCGCGGGCAGGATGCTGTGCGCTGCCGCCATCAGTTCGACCGCGCTGCGCAGCGACATCGGCGAGCGGTCTTCGCTCTCGATTTCGCTGGCACCCACCAGCACGCGCTCACCGGGCCGGGGCACGATGTAGACGCGGTGACGCGGGTGCAGCAGGCGCACCGGGCGTTGCAGGCGCAGGCCAGGGGCGTGCAACCACACCACCTCGCCCCGCACGCCGCGCACGGGCATGGCGGGGCGCGCACCGGTGCCGCGCAGGTCGCAGACCAGGTCGAAGCTAAGTGGTTGTGTCTGCTCCGGGTTGCCCAGCCAGAGTTGGCCAGGTGCCACGTCCTGCACGGGCTGGGCCCAGTGCCAGCGCACGCCCTGGGCATCGTCGTGCAGGGCCTGCAGGGTGGCCACGGTGTCGATGTGGGCCTCGCCGGGCAGCCACCAGGCGTGCAACGGTCCGCTGCTGCCATGCAGATCGGGTTCAAGCTGCTGCAGGCCTGGCGGCGTGAGTGGCTGCGGCCGGTGCGCCGAAGCGAAGGTCGCATCGACCTGCTCCAGCCGCTGCAGCACGCGACGCGCAGCGCCCAGGTCGGGGCCGTGCGCCACCATCAGGCTGCCGCCTTGCGAGAAGTCAGGAGGGCGACCCAGCCGCGTGCCCAGTTCGGCCACGATGGCCTGCCAGTGCGCGATGCTTTGCCAGCCCCGGTGGGCCACGTCGGGCTCCGCGGTGTCGAGCTCGGCCAGGGGGCTGAGCATGCCGGCTGCGGTGAAGCCCGCCGCGCCATGGCCGTCGTGCGCGGGCATGGCCTGCGGTGCCGGGTCGAACACGCTGACCTGGTGCCCCTGACGCGCCAGCGCCCAGGCCACCAGCCGGCCGAGCAGGCCCGCACCGGCGATGCCCACGCGCAGCGGCGCAGCGGCCTGCCTCGTCGAGCTTGATGCGCGCTGGCGTGGGGCCGTGGGTGATCCGTGGGGCGCAGAAGGTGGCAGCGGCATGGCTCAGCCCTGGTTCGATGTCACCACGGATTCGGCCTTGATCGGGATGTAGAGCTCGCCGCCGACCTGCTTGAACTCTTCGGACTTGGTCGCCATGCCACGGGCAATGGCTTCGCCGTCGCCAACGCCCTGTGCTGCGGCGAACTCCCGCACCTCCTGCGTGATCTTCATCGAGCAGAACTTCGGCCCGCACATCGAGCAGAAGTGCGCCACCTTGGCCGCGTCCTTGGGCAGCGTCTCGTCGTGAAAGTCGCGCGCGGTTTCGGGGTCGAGCCCGAGGTTGAATTGGTCCTGCCAGCGGAAGTCGAAACGCGCTTGAGAGAGTGCGTCGTCGCGAGCGCGCGCCGCCGGGTGTCCCTTGGCCACGTCGGCCGCGTGCGCCGCGATCTTGTAGGCAATGAGGCCTTGCTTGACGTCGTCTCGGTTGGGCAGACCCAGGTGTTCCTTGGGCGTCACGTAGCAGAGCATGGCCGTGCCCATCCAGCCGATCATGGCCGCACCGATCGCCGAGGCGATGTGGTCGTAGCCTGGTGCGATGTCGATGGTCAGCGGGCCCAGCGTGTAGAAGGGCGCCTCGTGGCAGTGCTTGAGCTGCTCGTCCATGTTGGCCTGGATCAGGTGCATGGGCACGTGGCCTGGACCTTCGATGATCGTCTGCACGTCGTGCTTCCACGCGATCTGCGTGAGCTCGCCCAGCGTGCGCAGCTCGGCGAACTGGGCCTCGTCGTTGGCATCGCTCAAGCAACCAGGGCGCAGGCCGTCACCCAGCGAGAAGGTCACGTCGTAGGCCTTCATGATCTCGCAGATGTCTTCGAAGTGCGTGTACAGGAAGTTCTCTTTGTGGTGCGCGATGCACCACTTGGCCAGGATCGAGCCACCACGCGAGACGATGCCCGTGCGCCGGTTGGCCGTCAGGTGGATGAAGGGCAGGCGCAGGCCTGCGTGGATGGTGAAGTAGTCCACCCCTTGCTCGGCCTGCTCGATCAGCGTGTCGCGGAAGATGGCCCAGGTGAGGTCTTCGGCCACACCGCCCACTTTTTCCAATGCCTGGTAAATGGGCACGGTGCCGATGGGAACGGGGCTGTTGCGCACGATCCAGTCGCGCGTGGTGTGGATGTGCTTGCCGGTGGACAGGTCCATCACCGTGTCGGCGCCCCAGCGGATCGACCAAACGAGCTTTTCGACTTCCTCTTCGATCGACGAGGTCACGGCGCTGTTGCCGATGTTGGCGTTGACTTTGACCAGGAAGTTGCGGCCGATGATCATCGGCTCGAGCTCGGTGTGGTTGATGTTGGCGGGGATGACGGCGCGGCCTCGGGCCACTTCGTCGCGCACGAACTCGGGCGTGATCTCGCGCGGGATCATGGCGCCCATGGGGTTGCCGCGCAGGCGTGCCTCGCGTTCGGCGTCAAGTCCGTACTTGCTGCGCCAGTCTTCGGCCAGCTCGATGCGGCGCTGGTTTTCGCGCAGGGCGATGAATTCCATCTCGGGCGTGACGATGCCTTGGCGGGCGTAATGCATCTGCGTGACGTTGCGGCCGCCACCG
>NZ_DCXA01000036.1:0-5189 GCF_002328915.1 Aquabacterium sp. UBA2148 | reverse complement strand
GGCGCGGCTGCCGCTGCAAGGCAGCCGCTGCCGAGCGCAGCGCAGCCATCCGCTCGTCATGGCGCTCATCGGGCTTGAGGCCATCGTCAACGGCCAGCACCGCGCGGCCTTCGTAGGCCTCGGTGTCGCCGCGCGCCAGGATGGCGGCCTCCCGCACCGCAGGCAGCCCGCGTGTGACGTCGATGTCGACGTTCGGATCGGTGTAGGGGCCCGAGCAGTCGTAGAGCGTGACCGCCTCGCCATTGGTCAGCGAGACCTCGCGCATGGGCACGCGCACGCCGGGGTGGCTGCCTTCGACGTAGACCTTGCGCGAAGCCGGCAGGGGCTCGCGTGTCAGGCGGGTGCGTTCGTTCAGGGACTCGGCGGCGGCCAGGGCAGGGGTGGCAGCGATGTCTGGGGCGTTCACGATCGGCTCTCCTCGGTGTGGATGCAGGTGCCACGGCCAATGGCCATGGGACACGTGCTCCGAGGGGCGCCTTCGGGACGCAAGGGGAGTGGTAGCGAGGGTGGGTGGCCCGTCGGGGATGCGGCCAGGAGGCGCAGGCACCGAGCGGGCCGCCTCCATCACGGACCTCTCCACGAGGCGGCCAGACGGGACAGCTCTTCTTTCGCCGGTATGAACCGGATCAAGTTCAACGGGTTCGGTGTTTCACCATCTCAGCGCCTGCGTGATCGGATCACGCGGCACACCCCGGAGCGATGCGAAGTGTAGTCGCAAGCGCTGGGTGTTTGCAAAACCAGGCGATGGGGGTGTTGCGAAATGCCGGTCAGCTGGCCATCTGGAGGGGCACCCAGTGTCGCAGGTGGCGATCGGGCGTCGATCGCTCAGCGCCGTTGCGGCACCTCGGAGGTGGCCTGCAGGAAGTCTCCGCGCTGGATCGATTCCCAAGCTTGGGCGAGCTGTTCGGTGGCGCTCGGCTCGGCCTGCAGGCTTGCTGGCGCCTCGCTCATGCCGCGCATGGCCAACGGGCCGGTCTCACCGGAGGGTGAAGGGCCGAACCAGGACAGCAGCAAGGCAAGCGGGATGATGGCGAGGGTGGGACGCATGATGGTGGCAGGCGCGCCGAAGTCGACGCGTGCAACCCAGTGTAGGACGGTGATGTCCGCTGGCACCCCCTGGCACGCGGGGGTGGCCCCGCATGCGCGGGTGTTCAATCGCCTCGGGTTCGCCCGAGGGTGTCGCGCGATGTCCTGCGGTGAACCCTGACCGGGGTCGCAGAACTGCCGCAACCGCCGCAACCCCCGCCGCCGCTGCCACAGACCCCTGGCGCTTTGACGGCACAAGCCATGGCGTCGTCATCGCCTGGCACCGAGGCCTGCGTGCCGCGGCGCTTGGGCCACCAACGCTTGCTCAGGTGCAACACGGCCAGCAACCCCAGTCCGCAAGCCACCCAGCTTTGCCAGTCGAAGGCGATGTGGGTCGTGGCGCTCACGTTCTTCAGCCTGCGAACGACAGGGCCAGGCGGTACACCACGAAGGACGCGGCGTAGGCCAGGGCGAACAGGTAGCCCGCCATGATCAGCGGCCAGCGCCAGCCGTTGGTTTCGCGGCGCACCACGAACAGCGTCGACAGGCACTGCGGCGCGAACACGAACCAGGTCATCAGCGACAGCGCCGTCGGCAAGCTCCACGACTGGGCGATGAGGTGGCCCAGGGCCATGTCGAGCGCGTCACCGGTTTCCGACATGGCGTAGACCGTGCCCAGCGCCGCCACGGCCACCTCGCGCGCGGCCATGCCGGGCACCAGCGCGATGCAGATCTGCCAGTTGAAACCGATGGGCGCGAAGATCACTTCCAGGGCGCGCCCGATCATCCCGGCGAAGCTGTGCTCGATCGCGGCCCCCGTGGCGCCTGGGGGTGGGGCCGGGAAGTTCGAGAGGAACCACAGCACGATGGTCATCGACAGGATGACCGTGCCCACGCGGACCACGAAGATGCGGCCACGCTCCCACAGCCCCACGGCCAGGTTGCGCAGGTGGGGCAGGTGGTAGTCGGGCAACTCCATGAGCAGCGTCTGAGCCTGCCCCTGGCGCATCACCACCTTGAGCACCAGCGCCACGACCATGGCCGAGACGATGCCAGCCAGGTACAGCGCGAACAGCACCAGGCCTTGCAGGTTGAACCAGCCCAGCACCTCGCGCTCGGGCACGAAGGCCGAGATCAGCAGGGCGTACACCGGCAGTCGGGCCGAGCAGGTCATCAGCGGCGCGATGAGGATGGTGGCCAGGCGGTCGCGCGGGTTGGCGATGGTGCGCGTGGCCATGATGCCGGGGATGGCGCAGGCGAAGCTCGACAGCAGCGGGATGAACGAACGGCCCGAGAGCCCGGCCGAGGCCATCATCCGGTCGAGCAGGAACGCCGCCCGCGGCAGGTAGCCGGACTCCTCCAGCGCGAGGATGAAGGCGAACAGGATCAGGATCTGCGGCAGGAACACCACCACGCCGCCGACGCNNCGCGGCCCGACAGGCCCACGCCGGCCATCAGCCGGTCGAGCAGCAGGGCTGCGCGAGGCAGGTAACCCGAGTCTTCGAGCGCCAGGATGAAGGCAAACAGGATGAGGATCTGCGGCAGGAAGATGATCACGCCGCCTGCGCCGCCGATCACGCCCTCGACCAGCAGGCTGCGCAACATGCCATCGGGCATCGTGGTGGCCACGGTTTCGCCGAGCCAGCCGATGCCTGCGTCGATCGCGTCCATCGGGGCGGCGGCCCAGCTGAAGACGGCCTGGAACATCAGGAACATGATGCCGGCCAGGATGAGCGGGCCCGCCACCGGGTGCAGGGCCCACTGGTCCACCAGGGCGGTCATGCGCGAGCCTTCGTCGGGCATGGACACGCTGCGCGCCAGGATCTCGCCGACGCGGCGGTGGGTCTCTTCCACCGAGGTCTGTTCCAGGCGGGCCAGCGCCTGCTCGCCTCGGGGGCCGTTGCCAGGTACCCAGTTCACCTGATCGAGGTGGGCCAGCAGGGCGGCTTCGCCACCGGGCTTGACGGCCACCGACTCCACCACCGGGATGCCGAGCTCGGCCTGCAGCTTGGCCGTGTCGATCACGATGCCGCGTTGACGGGCCTGGTCCATCATGTTCAGCGCCAGCACCATGGGCAGGCCCAGGGTCTGCATCTCCAGCACCATGCGCAGGTTCAGGCGCAGGTTGGTGGCGTCGACCACGCACACCAGGCCAGCCGGCAGGCTTTCGCCAGCGCGGTGGCCGGTGATCACATCGCGGGTCACGGCTTCGTCGGGCGTGGCGGCCAGCAGGCTGTAGGCGCCCGGCAGGTCGAGCACGCGCCAATGGCGTCCGGCCGGCGAGGTGAACTGGCCCTCCTTGCGCTCGACCGTCACGCCCGCGTAGTTGCCGACCTTCTGGCGCGCACCGGTCAGGCGGTTGAACAAGGCGGTCTTGCCGCAGTTGGGGTTGCCCACCAGGGCGATCAGCAAGGGGCTGGCCGCGACGGCGGTCTCGGGCGACTTCATGGGGCGGCGATGTCCGGGGTGTGGGGCGCGTGGCTTGGCGTTCAGCGGCGGCTGGGGGCGGTGTGCGCCTCGACCTCGATCAAGGACGACTCCAGCTTGCGCATGGCGAAGGTGCTGGTGCCCACGCGAACGGCCAGCGGGCCGCGGCCGAAGAAGACCCTGCGCAACACCTGCACCCGCTCGCCCGGCACGAAACCGAGCTCCAGCAGGCGACGGCGCAAGCGGCCGTCGTCACCGGGCGGCACGTGGACGTGGCGGATGGTCGCGGTCTGCCGTGCGGGCAGCTGGTCCAGGGTGAGCCGGTGAACCCGGGTGGGTGGTTGGTGCAGGTCAACGCGCATGCCGCATTGTCCTACAAATGAGAATGAGTCGCAATTTGTGGAGGGTCAAGGTGGGAGATGGGCATCCCCTGTCCTGGGGCAACCTCGGGTGATCCCGGCTTGCGCCAGCCTCCCCCTTTTGGGGCGAAATTCCTCATTCTGAACTTGCACACCCTTTTGCAGGTCCTTGATTCATAAGGACTTTTTCTGCTGAATTTTCTCGTCTTGATGCCTCTAAGTCATTGATTTCATTGAACTTTTTTTTGGTTTTGCCTTGTTGGGCAGTCGCCGATCAGTTAAAGTGGGATTTAGTGCAAATTCGTGGGGTTTTGTGTGAGTCTGATCTTTCAAGGTGCATCAGCGCTGTCGCTGGACGCCAAGGGCCGCTTGGCGGTCCCGGCGCGCCATCGCGACGCGTTGCAGGCGCTTTGCGGTGGTCAGCTCACCCTCACCAAGCACCCCGAAGGCTGCCTGATGGTCTTCCCGCGTCCGGCGTGGGAGACCTTCCGCGACAAGGTTGCCGCCTTGCCGATGTCCGCCGCCGGCTGGAAGCGCATCTTCCTGGGCAACGCCATGGACGTGGAGGTCGACTCGGCCGCCCGCGTGCTGGTCTCGCCCGAGCTGCGCGCCGCCGCCGGCCTCACCAAGGATGTGATGCTGCTCGGCATGGGCAGCCATTTCGAGCTCTGGGACGCCCAGCGTTACGCCGCCCACGAAGCCGAGGTCATGGCCCAGCCCATGCCCGATGTGCTGCAGGACTTCACCTTCTGAGTCATGCAGCAACCCACCACACCTTGGCAGCATCGGACCGTTCTGCTGCACGAGGCGGTCGATGCCTTGTGGGACGAAGCCGCCGGCCCCCTGCCGCAAGGCCGCTACGTTGACGCCACCTTTGGTCGCGGTGGTCATTCGCGCCTGATCCTTTCCAAGCTGGGCCCCGAAGCGGCCTTGCTGGCCATCGACCGCGACCCCGAAGCCATTGCCCACGCCACCGAAGGCGAAGCCGCGATCCGCGACGAGCGGTTTCGCATCGCCCATGCGCCGTTCTCGGAGTGGGCCGATGCTGCGCAAGAGCGGGGTTGGGAGGCCGTCGATGGCCTGCTGATGGACATCGGCGTGTCCTCGCCGCAGATCGACAACCCCCAGCGCGGCTTCAGCTTCCGTTTCGATGCGCCGCTGGACATGCGCATGGACACCACGTCCGGTGAGAGCGCGGCCGACTTCCTGGCGCGCGCCACGCTCGATGAACTCGCCGACGTCATCCGCACCTACGGCGAAGAGCGTTTTGCCGGCCCGATCGCGCGCGCCCTGATCGCCCGCCGTGACGAAGGGCGGCCGGTTCGCACCACCGGTGAGCTGTCTGCCGTGGTGGCTGGTGCCGTGCGCACCCGCGAG
>NZ_DCXA01000232.1:2223-11949 GCF_002328915.1 Aquabacterium sp. UBA2148 | reverse complement strand
CTTGCTGCACCGCGCCCACCGACAGCCGAGTGGGCTGACAGGGGCGCCCCGCTTGCGCTGGCGTGCACGGCATGAGCGCGACGATGGCCGAGAGCAGCGCACCTGCGAGCCAGGCCCAAGGCCAGACCGGGCGACGAACAGGGTTGCCGATCATCGCAGCACCTCCTCGTGGTGCAGCAGGGCCCGGCCCAGCGTGTTGGGAACCAGGGCAATCACCTCACCGGCGGTGCTGAGAAGCCAACCGGCCGACACCGCCGTGACGGTCACCACCGTGCCCACCGCCACGGAAGCCATGCCCACCGACGAGCTGGCCCACTTGACCGAGATGCGGGCGCCATCGCTGGCTCGCTCCAGCACCCAGACCATGCCGTCGGCCGTGGCCTGGATGGCGACCACCGACAGCGCCACCGTGCCAGACACCAACAAGGCAGGCGCGGTCACCGACACCGCCACGGGCAGCATCGACAAGGCACTGGCCTCAGAGGCCTGGTTCGGGTGAGCGTGGGCGCTTGTGAGGGCACCCACCAGCGCCAGGCAGGCGCAAGCGGAAGCCAGCCAGGCCTTGAACCTGTGTTGTCCACGGCTCCGCGCGCCGGCAGGTGCCACATCAAGCATTTGTTTCATCCGGGTCATGAACGTTCTCCTCAAGCGATGTCGGACTCACGTTGATGGGACGCGGCCACGCGGGTGGCCCCATGCTGGGCGCGCGCCTCGTGCGCATCTCGCAGGGTCTTGGCCAGGGTGAAGGCCTGCGCCACCATGAACAGCCAGCACACCATCAGGTAGGCCTTGTAATCAGGGCTGATCGGCATCTGCCACATGCCCCAGCCGGTCAGTGCCAGCGCCGCGCCAAAGCCGGTCCACACCACCAGGCCCCACATGGGCGTTTGCGGCAGGCCATCGGCCTGGTCCCGCACGTGGCGCGACAACACGAACACCGACGACAGGCTGAACACATAGGCCATGACCATGAAGGCCCGCTCGATCAGGCTGCCAGGCAGCCAGTACAGGCCGGTGGCACTGAGGAAAGCGGCAAGCCCGAAGGAGACCCAAACCTGGATGACCCAGGCTCGGGTGTCGCGGCGGGCGGTGGCGGTATGAGGCATCGAGTTCATGTGGCGAACCCCGTTGTTGAACATGGAGCGGATTCTTCCCAGCCCGGCCCGACAGTTCAACAAAACAATACGAAGTTGCGGATCAATGCACTTCTGGTATCGTTTTTCAATACTTCACGGAGACACCCATGGGCAGCAGCGAAGCCTTGGTTCAAGCCCTCAAGACCGAGTTGAAGACCGCCGGCATCACCTATGCCGCGCTGGCGACCGACCTGGGCTTGGCCGAGTCCAGCGTCAAACGCATCTTCGCCAAAGGCGACATGCCCCTGTCTCGCATCGACGAGATCTGCCGGGTGCTCAAGCTCGACTTCGCAGACCTGGCCCGCCGCGTGGCCGATGCCCAGCCGCTCAGGCGCGAGCTCACGCTGGCGCAAGAAAAGGCCGTGGTCAAGGACAAACGCCTGCTGCTGGTGGCCACCTGCTGCCTGAGCCAATGGACGTTCGAGCAGATGCTGAGCACCTACCGACTCACCGAAGCCGAGTGCATCGCTTGCCTGACCCAGCTCGACCGCCTTGGTGTCATCCGCCTCAAGCCATTGAATCGCTACCAGCTGCAAGTGGCCAAGACCTTCCGATGGCGCCCTCACGGGCCGGTGATGGCCTTTTTTCGCGAACAGGTGGCGCCCGAGTACTTTTCAGGCGGCTTCGGGGGAGACGACGAGTTGATGCTGCTGGTGCATGGCTCTCTGGCCCCTGAGCACGCCCAGTCCCTGCTGGAGCGACTGCAGCGCACCGCCGAAGACTTCTCGCGGCAGCACGCCAGCGACCAACGACTGCCCGAGTCCCGCAAGCGCCCCTACACCCTGCTCATCGGCATGCGCTCGTGGTGGTACCAGGCCTTTGTGGACCTGCGCCGCACCTCGCCCGCCAACGGGCGTTGACGGCTGACTCGGTCTCAGCGCTTGAGTCGGGCCAACACCTCGTCGGTGTCCTCACCCAGCGTGGGACCGCGTCGCTGGATGGCACCTGGCGTGCGCGACAGCTTGGGCACGATGCCAGGCACCTCCACCGTCAGGCCGTCGTGCGTGGTCACCGGCAGCACCATGTCGCGAGCGCGGTAGTGCGGGTCTTCGGCGATGTCCTGGGCGCTGTAGATGCGCCCCACCGGCACGCTGGCGGCGTTGAGCACGTCCAGCACCTGCTGCACCGCCCTGGCACCCGTCCAGGCGCCGATCGCCTCGTCGATCTCGCCCACCCGCTTGACGCGCCCCGGGTTGCTGGCCAGCTCCGGGTCGGTGGCCAGGTCGTCGCGCCCGATGGCGATCATCAGGCGCTTGAAGATGGAGTCGCCATTGCCACCGATCACCACCATGCCGTCGGCACAAGCGTAAGCGTTGCTGGGCGCGATGCCAGGCAAGGCCGAGCCCGCTGGCTGACGCACCGCCCCGAAGGCGCTGAACTCAGGCAGCAGGCTTTCCATGCAATTGAAGACGGCCTCGTACAGGGCCACGTCCACCACCTGCCCCCGGCCCTTGGGTGCATCGGGCGCGATGGTGGCCTGGCGCGCCTGCAACGCCAGCAGCACGCCGATCACGCCATGCAGGCCTGCCAGGGTGTCGCCCAGGCTCACGCCCGCACGCACCGGGATGCGGCCTGGCTCGGCGTTGAGGTAGCGCATGCCGCCCATGGCCTCGGCCACCACGGCAAAGCCGGGGCGCTCGCGGTAGGGGCCGCTTTGCCCATAGCCGCTGATGCGCAGCATGATCAAGCCAGGGTTGCGGGCACTGAGCTGCTCGTAGCCCAGGCCCCATTTCTCCATGGTGCCGGGCTTGAAGTTCTCGACGACAACGTCGGCCTCGTCGATGAGGCGGGCGACGGTTTCGCGGCCTTCGTCGCTGCGCAGGTCGAGCACCACGCTCTTTTTGTTGCGGCTTTGAACCTGCCACCACACGCTGGTGCCGTTGTGGAGAATGCGCCACTGGCGCAAAGGATCGCCGCCTGCTGCCCCCTCGGCTGCGGGCGGCTCGACCTTGATGACCTCGGCGCCAAAATCGGCCAGGGTCTTGCCAGCAAAAGGGCCAGCGATGAGCTGGCCCAACTCGATCACCCGCAAGCCAGCGAGGGCCTGGGGTGTGGACGGCGTGGTGAAGGCTGCGGCGTTCATGTCGATGCGGTCAAGCGGGTTGCCGCATTTTCAATGAGAACGCCGATGGCGCGCCTCACTTGTGCATCGAAGGCCCACGGCGGCGGGCGCGCAGCGCCACCCCAACGAGGCCCAGCGCGGCAAGCAGGCCCACGTTGGGCTCGGGCACGACGGGGACCGGCGGCAGCGCCCCGAAGTCCACCGTCCAGTAAGTGCCAAAGCTGCCGCCCCTGACCAGGCCCACGCCGAAGGCGGTGAAGTCGCTGCCCAGGATCTGGGCGCGATGACCGGGGCTGTTCATCCAGGCATCGACCACCGAAGGGGCGTCTTTGAAACCGGCAGCGATGATCTCGCCCATGGCGCCGCCACGCGGGTAGACGGCCAGGATGCGGTCAAAGGTGTTGGTGCCATCGCAGCTGTCGTGCTGGAAGCAGCCGTTGGTGGCCATGTCGCTCGAGTGCTGGTCGGCGACGATGTTCAGGCGGTAATCAAAGCCCAGTTGCGACAAGCCGGCCAGCGAGCGCTGGGCGTTGATGAGCTCGGCAACCTGCGCCTCGACCGCGTCGATGGACTCGTCGGCGCGAGCCTGAGAGGTCGCCAGGGCCATGGCCACCGAGACCACGAGGGAAGCAAAACCGAAACGCTTGCGGGACATGGGGCCTCACTGATTGGGTTGGTGCTCCGAGTCTAGTGAGGCTTCGCCAGACCCCGGGTCATCCCACCCCCCTGTCCCCGGGAGTTGGCAGCCCCATTTCAGCGCGCAGTCGTATCAGGCTGTGTCACCAGGCCGATTTTGCTCACACCAAGGCGCGCGGCATCGGCCAGGATCTCGGCCACGCGGCCATACGGGATGGACTGGTCGACGCTGAACCGCACGGCGGGCGGGTTTGGCTTGGCGCCCTCCACCGCAAAGCGGGCGGCGGCTTCTTGCCGACTCAGCGCCTCGCCATTCCAGTACAGGATGCCCTCGGCATTGATGCTGAGCTGGATGGCGTCGGGCTGCGGTTGCGTGGGCTGTGCGCTGGCCTTGGGCAGCTCCAGCTTGACGGACTGGGTCAGCAGCGGCGCGGCCACGATGAAGATCACCAGCAGCACCAGCATCACGTCGATGAGCGGCACCATGTTGATCTCGGCCACCGGGGCGCCGCCGCGCTTGTCGTCGAAACTCGCGAAAGCCATGTTCTCGGCTCCTGATCAGCGGTGGGCTTGCAGCGGTCGCACGGTGGCGCTGGGGGCCGGCGGCTCCACATCGCTGGTCTTGAGCGTCTGCCCGGTCGACAAGAAGGTGAACAGCTCGAAGGCGAAGGCATCCAGGCGCGCACCCCAGACCCGGTTGCTGCGCGTGAGCCAGTTGTAGGCCACCACGGCCGGGATGGCCACGGCCAGGCCCACACCCGTCATGATCAGGGCCTCGCCCACCGGGCCGGCCACCTTGTCGAGCGAGCCGGAGCCCGAAGCGCCGATGGCCAGCAGCGCGTGGTACACGCCCCAGACCGTGCCGAACAGGCCCACAAAGGGCGCGGTGGCACCGATGGTGGCCAACGCTGTCAGGCCGCTTTCCATGCGCATGGTTTCTTCGTCGAGCACCTTCTTGATGGTGCGCGTGAGGAAGTCCTTGGCCGAGCCGGCCTCTTCCAGCTTGGCCGCACCGTAGCGAGCGTGGTGGGCCTGGGCGTGCATCGCATGCGCCGTCAGGTGCGCAAAGGGCTCCTTGACGCCGTGCGTGGCGATCTCGTGCTGCACGGCCTCCAGCGAGGTCGCGTTCCAGAAAAAGCTCAGGAAAGACTGGCTTCGGCGCTGGCGCAGGGCCAAGGCAAAGCCCTTGATCGCGATCAGGGCCCACGACAGCACCGACATCAGCACCAGGATCACGAACAAGCCCTGACCGATGGCGTCGGACTGGGCGATGAAGTGGCCGAAACCAGGGGTGGCAGAGGCGGCTGCCTCGGGCACGGCGGCCATCGCCGCAGAGGTGGCAGAAGCCGCTGGCGAGGCCGAAGCGGCCAGGGCGACGGGGTCGATCGGGTTGCTCATGGTCAGTTGTCTTCGAGGATGAATGTCTGGGGGGTCCTGACCCACATCGGGCGGGCAACGCCGTCCTCGACATGGGGTTTGGATCGGGCGGCGCGCATGGCCTGCACGGCTTGCTGGTCCAGTCGCGGATAGCCGGAAGACTTCACCACCTGGATGTCGGTCGGACGGCCCCGCTCGTCCACCAGCACGCGCAGCAGCACGCCGCCCTGCTCTCCCAGTTCGCGCGACACGCGGGGGTAGGTCAGAACAGGCGGCACCAGGTACGACACCGCCGAAGCCTGGAACTCGCGTGGCGCAGGCGGCGGCGGAGGGGCCGGCGCGGCGACTGCGGCAGGGGCCGCCTGGGTGGCAACAGGCGTGGCCGGAGCTGCCGCCACGGGGGCCGTGAGCGCCACCGACTCGGCCCCGGTCTGGCTGCTCAAAATGGGCGGTGAGTTGCTGGCCTGCGCTGGCACCGGTGCCGGCGTGAGCCTGGGCTGAACACGTTCGGGCGGACGGGGCTGCACCGGTTGACGCACAGGCTCTGGCTGGGGCTCTTCGGCGGCATCCCGGGTCTGCGATTGGGCGTCGGTCACCAGCGACACCTCGATGACTTCGCTGCTGCCCACGTTCACGGAGTCGGTCTTGGCATGCCACCAGGCCCAACCCAAAGCCAGGTGCACCGCCACCACTGCCACGGCCAACACGCGCCGCTGCCCTGCGGACAAATCGCTGGGCAAGGTGGAAAACGTGAGGGCAGATGCGGCAGAACTCATGCGACGCATCTTAACACGATCAAGATATTGATACTCATTCTCATTCATGTTGACTGAAGTCGTCGGGTTACAAACGATCACGACCTCACCCGGGTTGGGGCCTGGATCCCGGCGGCTGCCGTGGGATGATGCGCCGCTCTGCGCACGCCCGCCAGGCTGGCATGCACGGTTGCCGACGCCACAACCACAAAACACGATCAGGGACGCCATGGACACCGACCTCCTTGTGGCCCCTCTGCCAGGCGCCCAGCCCGGCGGGGAAGACCTTTCTTTTTCGACTGATTTCGACGACATCGCCGAGATGCGGCGTGCCGACGACCCCACCCTGAAACAAGGCGAGTGGGTGACCCCGCTCAAACAAGCCGACTGGGCTGGCGCCGCCCGCCTGTGCGAAGCCCTCCTCGCATCCCGCACCAAGGACCTGCGCCTGGCCCTTTGGCTGACCGAAGCGCGCGCCATGACGCAGGGCTACGCTGGCCTGGCCAGCGGGCTGGGGCTGTGCACGGCCTTGTGTGAACAGCACTGGGACCACCTGCACCCCCTGCCCGATGGCCACGACGCCGAAGAGCGCATCGGCAACATCGCCTGGATGCTGCAACGCCTGGTTGAGCTGGCCACCGCCCTGCCCGTGACCGCGGGCCGAAAAGGCGAGCAATACACCCTGAAAGACCTCAAACACGCCCGCCAATGGCAAGCCCAGGCAGAGCGCGCAGGGTTGCCAGCCGACACCTTGCCCGCCGACCAGCCCAACGCCATCACGGTCGCGCAGTTTCGCCAGGCCATGCAGAACACCCCAGCCGAGCGACTGCGAGAATCGGTGGACGCACTGCGCAGCACCAAGGCTCAGCTGCAAGCCTGGCAGGGCGTGATCGATGCCAAGCTGGGGCAGGATGGCCCGAGCTTCGTTTCGGCCCGCGAGGCCCTGGATCAGGCAGGCCACGAGCTCGAAAGGTTGGCCCGCGACGCTGGCGCATTGAGCAGCGCATCGCTCACAGGTGATGCAGGCGCGGCCTCTGCAACGTCCACCGCACACACCGACGCGACGGAGAGCACCATGCCGACCTCGGCCGACCAGCTGACCCCTGCCGGCGCCGCTGCGCCGCGAACCCGTGCCGAGGCGCTGCGGCAGCTTCAGGCGGTGGCCGACTTCTTCAGGCGCACGGAGCCTCACAGCCCCGTGGCTTACCTGGCCGACAAGGCCATCAAGTGGGGCGAGATGCCCCTGCACCGCTGGCTGGGCGAGGTCGTCAAGGACCCCTCTTCCATGGCCCACCTTCAGGAGCTGTTGGGGCTGGCTTCAGCTGACAACACAGGCGCCTGAGGCGCTCAGGAGCCGACACGGAACTCGATTCGCCGGTTGCGCGCGCGCCCGGCCTCCGAGTCATTGCTGGCCACTGGCTGATCGGGGCCCATGCCCGAGGTCTGCAGGCGTTCGGCGGCCAGGCCCTTGCCCACCAGGTAGCTTTTGACCGCCTGCGCGCGCGCCAAAGACAGGCTGATGTTGCCCGGCCGGTGTCCCAGCGAGTCGGTGTGCCCGATGACCTCGATGCGCTTGCCTTGAAGCTGACTCAGCGCCAGCGCCATCTCGTCGAGGATCTTCAGGCCCTCAGGCCGCAAGACCGCGCTGCCGGCCTCGAACTCCACGATGCGCTGAGCCAGGGCCTGATCGACCAAGGCCTGCTCACGCACCGCCACGCGCAGGCCGTTGCGCACGCTGTAAGTTGGGTTGAGCGCTTGCGCCACGTCGCTGACGAGTTGCTGGCGCTGGGCTTCGTTGGCCACTTCACCGCGCAAGTCCACCGTCTGACCCTGCACGCTGAGTTGCCCGTGGCTGACCTGCTTGAGCGAAGGCGAGATCAGGCGCTGCACGTGCTGCCCCCAGTTGGGCGGCGCCACCACCGATCCCAGGCTGAGTTGATCGACCACGCGCTCGGCGCCGTAGACGTCTCGCAACCGGGTCAGCACGGCCACGCGGGTGGCTTCGTCGGGCACCACGCCCGCCACAACGACTTTGCCGCTGGCGCTGGCCGACACCGGCACCGCCTGCGTCGGATCGGCCGCTTGCCCTTGCGCCACCGCCCAGCCGGCGACGCTGGCGAGCAAAACCGCCAGGCAGGACTTGGGCACGCGCGACGCCGTGGGTTTCAACAAACGAATCGGATGCGGTGCCATGACCTCATGCCCCCAGGAAAACTTCTTGAAATGTGCGGACGGCTTGGGTGAGCGACAGCGCCGGGTCCTGCAGGTAGGTTGACAGCTTGCGCAAACCCACATCGGCCTGGGCCTCGTCTTCGACCCAGTCGAGCTCGCCGAGGGTGACGCCGTGACGCGAGAGCACGCTTGGGTCGATCACCGCCTCCAGGGAGGCCGCCGAAGCCCCCTGAAAGCCCAACAGCATCTGCGGCAAGCCCTCTCGAACCGGCAGGAAGATGCTGAACTCGACGACGTGCCGGGTGAAAAAACCCATGATCAACATGAGCCACCACGATGCCACGCAGGCGCGCAAGGAAGGCTCCAAGGGCAGGGGCAGGCACAGCAGCTTGTTCATGCGCGCGCCGCCCTGAACCAAGGCTGGCCGCAGCAAAAGTCCCAAGGCGAGCACGGCCTGGCGGACCGACAGGCGGCGCCCACCCGCGCTCAGGATCTGGCCCAGGGAGGCCAGGCTGTGCGCATCAAGGAAGGACTCGAGTCGGTCACGGGCCTCTTCGAAATCAGGCACATGTTCCAGGGGAGCCTGCAAGCGAGCCTGAACATCGCCCAGGTCGGTCGCCTGCCTCGCGGCCTGCCCGCGCGTGGCCAACTGGTGCCACAACGCATCCAGCGCGATCGGTGCCAGCACCGCAGACTGCTGCGGCTTGCGCAAGTCAAAGGCCCCGGCGGTGACGAAAGGAAAGCGCCTGCCTGATGTGTCCTGGCTGGCCAGCCAGTGCCCGGCGAGCGCCACGTGGCTGCCCGAACCCAGGATCGCAAAAGCAAGGGCGGGCGCCTCGTCGTAAATGAGTTTCCAGCGCGGGTCGGTGGACATCCGCTCCAGGGTCTGGGCCTGCCAACGATCCAGCACCTCCAGCATCGCCGGGTGCTGCGCGCTTCGCACGAAGTCACCCCTGGAGGGCAGCTTGCCAAAGTAGAGGACGTCCACGGGCTTGCTTTCGGTGGTGATCATGCGCCCTCTCCTGCGGCCACGACTGCGCCCTGGCGGCTGGTTGGGGGGGCCACCGGCACGGCCGCGGAGGACTGCACCAGAGGCGATGCGGGTGCCGCAGGGGCCGTGGTGTCGTCGCTGCCCGCCACCAGCGCTGGCAAGGCACCGGGTTTGGCGCCGGGCTCGCTCGCCGGGGCAGGCTGAGCTGCGGGCGCGCTGTTGGAGAGGATGCGCAACTGAACCGCGACCGCCACGTTGCCCTGAGGCCACTTCAACTCGAACACCTGCTCGTCGATGCGGCGACGCTGCGCAGAATTGATCATCTTTTCCAGGCCGAAGCGACCCGGCTCATTGAAGAAGCTGATCTGCCGGCCATCGAACGTCACGCCGCTGATGCGAACCCCCGGCGTGCCCGGGCCAGGCCACACGAAAGGCTGCCAAGTGGCTGCCCCCTGCCGGTACCTCAGCACCTGGCCATCGATCTCGACCGTGTACTCGGTCAGGCCAGGCGCCGGCTGGGGCAAGACCTGGAAGTTGGTCTGTGCCGCCTCGGCGCCAGCGCCTGCCGCAGACGCACCCGCCCCCTGGCCGCTGAGC
>NZ_DCXA01000232.1:0-2141 GCF_002328915.1 Aquabacterium sp. UBA2148 | reverse complement strand
CCCTGGCCGCTGAGCGGGGCCACCCAGGCCCCCAGGCCGCCAGCGAAGGCCGGCCGCAGGCGCACGCCCATGTCGGCCCAGGTGCGCGGGGTGAGCTGGTCTCCCCGACGCAGCACCAGCGCGCCCAAGGACTGCTCGAGGTACTTGGCAACCGCACCTTCGGTGCCGAAGATGGCAGCCAACTCGACCTGCGTTGCCTCCATGCGCGAGCTTCGGTCGAAGGGGTACTTGCTCGCCAAGGTGCGCTGGTAGGGCTCGAAAACCTGGGCATGCCAGACGCGATTGAGTTCCGCCTCGGTGGGCGGCACCAAGGCCGAAAAGGCCTGCATCAACGGCCGAACGAGGATGGGTCTGAGCGCCTGGCGCGCGCCCTCGTCCAGCCCGGTCAGGAGCTGCTCATCGACCAGTTTCAGGGCTTCGGCCAGCTCACCGGTGCCCTCGAGGGTCTGCTGCATGAACTGGCGCGCGCCCGGCCCGGGGTCACCCTGGGTCTTCATCTGGTTGAGGCGGGCCCGCACGCGCGCGAGCGAGTCCAGGTAGACACGGGTCAACGTCTGCCCCCCATCTCGCGGCAGCATCAGGCGGTTGACACCGGCAAAGGCCTTGCCGATCGGCCCGGTGGGGACCTCGGCGGCGCGCAACTGCTCGGCGCTGAGCGTGACCTGAACCGGCGTCGGGTTCATGCCCAGCACGGTGTTCTTGAACCAGCCAATCAGGCCCTGCTGCCCTTTGGCCAGGCGATCGTTGAGCATCGACGGGTTGTCCCAGGCGGTCTGGTCCTGCAAGGTCTGCAACAGCAGGCCGATGGGCGAGTGCACCGGGTCACCCAGGCGCTGCATGCGCTGCACGGCCACATCGAAGCCCTGGAAGTCCAGCACCGTGATGCCCTGGATGAACTTGCCCCACTGCTGCGCGTACTCGGACTTGTAGAGCTGGGTCAGCGACTTCTGGATCTGTTCGGGACTGCCTTCGAGGGTCAGGTCGTCCGAGGTGGCCGTCTTGAGCACCCAGTCGGTGGACTGCAGCGACTGGTGTGCCGCGTCCTTGATCGCATCGCGCACGTAACCCTCCCAGGCCTCGCGGGTGAAGGCGCCCGAGACGACATGGCTGCCGGCGATGACCTGGCGGTCGCCTTCGCCAACGATGCGAGCCACGGTGACGGGCGGGAAGCGGGTGGCGGCCCGGGCCTTGATTTCGCCATACACGCGTTCGCGCGCCGGCAGCCCCTTGACCACTCGGCGCAGGTTCTCGCGGGTGCGGTCGAGCAGGGCCACATCGAGGTCCATCTGCGGAAACGCCGGGTTCGACATCTGAGTGAGCGCGAACGACAGGATGCGCTCGGCGCGGCGGATCATCTGTTCGCGTGGCATGGCGCCGCGGTTGGCCTCCAGCCACTCACGCCAGTAGCGGGTGAGCTGGTCCCCCAGGTGGCCGGGCTCCAGACGCTCGCGATCGCCCAGCATGAGGTAAGCCTTCAAGGCGTTGTAGGCCTCGGTGACGTCGCGGTTGGAAGCCGCCTGATAAGGCGAGCCGGGAGTGCTGGACGAGGCGGCAAGGGCCGCAGACGCGGTGACACCCGCCAGGGGCACACCGCCCGCCGCGTCCGACGCGGCACCCACGGGGGCCTCAAGCACCGTTTGTGCGCCGCCCCCCGGCGTGACGCTGCGCCAGTGGGCCGACTGCGCGTTGGCATCGCTCAGGTACGCCGACAGGGCCTGCACGCTGGGCTTGAGCAGCACCGATTCGAGGCCATTGAAGTATTCCTCCAGCAACCGGTTCTCGATGCGCGCGTCTTGTGACAGCCCCAGAGACCAGACAGCCGAGCGGCGATCCCGCTGCACCTGCTCGAGTCGGTCCTGCAAGATCTCCAGGGCCTCCATGCGTGACGCCAGGTCCAGCTTCTGGTCCTGCACCTTCACGGCCTTGAGCAAGTCGGCCTCGACCCTGGCAACGCGATCTCGGTTGTCCGTGTAGGACCAGGTCCAGGCCGCCAGCAAAGCCCCCAGCACGGCCATCCCGCCGAAGAAAGCCGCTTGCCTCAGGCGAAGGCGCGTGCGACTGGTGTACTGCCGCACCAGCTCGCGGTCAGCGAAGATGACCCTGGAGAACAGCTCCTTGAGGAAAAAGCCGCTCTGCGAGTA
>NZ_DCXA01000211.1:17459-17742 GCF_002328915.1 Aquabacterium sp. UBA2148 | reverse complement strand
CGTGGTGGCCAACGAGGTGCGCAGCCTGGCCAGCCGCAGCGCCGATGCCGCGCGCGAAATCAAGGGCCTGATCGGCAGCAGCGTCGAGCGGGTGGAAACCGGCTCGGCCCTGGTCGATCGCGCCGGTCAGACCATGCAGGACGTGGTGCAGGCCATCCAGCGCGTGACCGACACCGTCGCCGAGATCCGTCATGCCAGCGAGGAACAAAGCAGCGGCGTGGCCCTGCTGCAGCAGTCCCTGACCGAGATGGACCAGTCCACCCAGCAGAACGCCGCCCTGGTC
>NZ_DCXA01000211.1:15546-17395 GCF_002328915.1 Aquabacterium sp. UBA2148 | reverse complement strand
CAGAACGCCGCCCTGGTCGAGCAGAGCGCCGCTGCGGCCGAGAGCTTGCGTCAGCAGGCCAGGCAGCTGGTGACGTCGGTGTCGCGCTTCAAGTGATCAGCTCAGGCTGCTGTCCAGGTGCTGTGCAAACCGCGCAGCAACCTCGTCCCAGCCCACGTGCACGCCCAGGGTGGCCAGGTCCACCGTTCTCAGGCCGTTGTAGCCGCAGGGGTTGATGCGCCCGTAAGGCGCCAGGTCCATGTCCACGTTCAGCGCCACCCCGTGGTAAGTGCAGTGGCGCGTGACCTTGATGCCGATGGCAGCCACCTTGCCCAGGCCTCGGAAGGGGTCTGAAAGATCTACCGGGCCGGTGAGCGCTGCATGCGCGAACGGGTCGTCGAGCCGAACGTAGATGCCGGGGGCGCCCGCGACGCGATGGCCGGTCACGCCCAGGTCTTGCAGGGTGCGCAGCACCGCCTGCTCCACGCGGTAGACGTATTCCTTGACGAAGTAGCCGCGCCGCTTGAGGTCCAGCAGCGGGTAGGCCACCACCTGTCCCGGCCCGTGGTAGGTCACCTGCCCTCCCCGGTTGGTTTGCACCACGGGGATGTGGCCCGGCCCCGGCGGGTTGAGCAGCACGTGCTCGGCCTTGCCGGCCAGGCCCTGGGTGAACACCGGAGGGTGCTGGCAGACCCAGATCTCGTCGGGGGTGTCGTCGGTGCGCTGCTCGGTGAAGTCCTGCATCGCACGCATGGTGGGTTCGTAGGGCACCAGGCCCAGGTTCTTCAGCGTGGTCACCTGGCGGTTTTACCACCACGCTGTGCAGGCATCGGCAATGGGGTTGGCAAAAAAGCGCCACGCGCCCGAGGCGCTCAGGGTATCAAGCGCGGGCCAGCCGCTGAAACAAGGCCCCGGGCAGGCGAGCCACCTGCCCCATGAGCTCGAGCTCCAGCAGGCGCGCGCCCAGCTCGGCCGGGCCCAGGCCGGTGCGCGCCGACAGGGCGTCCTGCCCGACCGGGTCGTGACCCATGGCCTGCAGGACGGGGTCGCTGCCTGACGCGTCGCCATCGGGTTGCATTGCATCGGCGCCGGAGTCGCTGGATTCGGTCGAGGCCTCGCCGAGCTGGCCCGGCACCCCCAGCCGCAGCTCTTCGAGCACGTCCTGCGCCGTCTCGACCAGCTTGGCGCCTTGTTTGATCAGCGCGTGGCAGCCCCGGGCCTGCGGAGAGTGGATGGAGCCCGGGATGGCCAGCACCTCGCGCCCCATCTCGTTGGCCAGCCGCGCGGTGATGAGCGAGCCCGACTGCACCGCAGCCTCGACCACCAGCGTGCCCCGCGACAGGGCCGCGACGATGCGGTTGCGCCGGGGAAAGTTGGCCGGCAGGGGCGGTGTGTTCAGCGGGAATTCCGACAGCAGCAGGCCGTTGCGGGCCACCCGGCGGGCCAGCGGCTTGTGGCCCTTGGGGTAGACCTCTCTCAAGCCTGTGCCGAGCACGGCGATGGTGCCGCCCGCCTGGTCGCAGGCGAACAACGCATCACCCGACTCGCAGGGCTGCAAAGCCCCGTCGTGCGCAGCGGCATCGATCCCGCGGGCCAGGCCCGAGACCACCACCACGCCCGCTTCGCTGATGGCGCGGGCAAAGGCCTGGGCGTTCTCGGCGCCTTGCTGGGTCGGGTTGCGGCTGCCGACGATGGCCACGGCCGGGCGTCGCCAACGGTCCAGGTCGCCTTCTGCAAAGAGCACCAGGGGCGGATCAACCGCTTCGAGCAAGGGCGCAGGGTAGTTGGCATCGGCCAGGGTGAGCACAGCCCGGGGCGCCTCGGCTTTCGGGTCGTGCAACCAGTCCCAGGCGCGCGCCTGCTCGGCTTG
>NZ_DCXA01000211.1:3470-15456 GCF_002328915.1 Aquabacterium sp. UBA2148 | reverse complement strand
CCTGCTCGGCTTGCCAGCCGGTGTCGGCATGGAGCGCGTCGGGTGCAAAGCGCGGCAGCACGGCGCGCACGGCATCGGGTTCGGCAGCAAACAGCCCCTGGGGCGATGCAAAGGCCGCCAGCAGGCCGCGGGCCGAGGCGGGGCCCAGGCGGGGCACCATCAGCAGGCGCAACCAGGCGCCGAGTTCATCAAAGTCGGGAGACACGTCGGAGGACCCAAAAAAAGCGCCCGGCGGTGTCCGGGCAGACACCGGGGCGGCCTCCAACTTCAAGCGCCGCACCCAGGTCAGGTGCGTGGCGGGGTTGACTTCAGGGCTGGGTGAAACGGTCACCCGCCTTGACCGGCTCCTGCACGTTCAGGATCAGGGCATAGGACATGCGGTCGAACACCCGGAAGACGAACAGCAGGCCGTGGCGCTCATCGGGCAGCTTGATGAGCTCCTTGGTGTCGGTGGTGGTGTCTCGCACGGTGGCACCGTCGCGCCACAGGGCCAGCACGGTGCCGCGATCCAGGCCGTCACGGCTGCCACGGTTGAGCGCCACGATCTGGTTCTGGCCAGCGGTCAGCGACTCGCCGTAGATGGACACGATCTGGCCTCCCACCGGGTCTTTCGGGGCGTGAGGCGCGATGTTGTCGAAGTCGCGCGGGGGCACCGGGGCCAGGCGATCGCCCGTGCCGGCTTCCTGGCGGATGCTGGTGACGGTGAAGGTGGACGGGATGACCAGGGACTTGCCGTCGGCACCGGTGCCTTCGGCGCCTTCGCGGGTCAGCGTCATGGTGCCGACGTAGGCGGCCTCATAGCCGAGGACTTCGCGGGTGCTCGGATCGCGCAGCGGCTTGGGCTGGCGGAACAGGCGCCAGTCGCGGCGACCGTCGAGCGCGCCGCGCACGTAGGCGGTCTCGCCCCGGCCCAGCATGACGCGGCCTTCCTGGGTGGCGACCACGCGGGGCGCGGTCAGCAATTCGTCGGATGACTCGAAGATCACCGCTTCGTTGAAGAAGGGCTCGAGCAGGTGGATGGGCACCGTGGCGATGGCGTCGTTGAGGCTGCCTTCGCGCACGCGAGGCGAGAGCTTGGCGTCGCCGCTGATGGGCTGACCCAGGCGCAGGCGCGCGCGGCCGTTGCTCTTGTCCAGGTACAGCACCTGCCCCGGGAAGATGAGGTGGGGGTTGCGGATCTGCTGCAGGTTCATGCCCCACAGCTCCGGCCAGCGCCAGGGCGATTTCAGGAACAGGCCCGAGATGCCCCAGAGGGTGTCGCCGCGCTTGACGGTGTGGCTGTCAGGGGCGTTGGGCGAGAGCTCGGACAGCGGCACGCCGGCTTCGGAGACCTGCTGCGCGGTGGCCTTTTGCTTGGCCGTGATCGGGAAATTGGGCTCGGCCGAAACGGTGTTGGCCAACACGCCAAAGCACAGGGCGGTGGCCGCAGCCAGCGGTGCGAACGTCTCGCGGCGAATGGACAAACGCGGGGACAGCGAACGCTGGGACATCGAAACAGCCTCCATGGACAGCCTTGAATTCGGCCTTGACGTGGACAGTGGGGCTCAGGATTCGGCAAAATCCACCCCTGGATCGAAGGATTCTGCCCGCAAAAGTCGCACGGTCGCAATGGAAATTGCGCCGTGTTACCCCGGGTGGCGCGCCCTTCGGCGACGCCCTCGTTGCGCTGCTCCCACAATCACCAAGGGGTGGCCTCCCGGCCTTCCCTCCTCAGGACGAACCCTTTTTCATGGCCCTGCTGCCCATCCTCCGCTACCCCGATCCACGCCTGCACACGGTGGCCAAGCCCGTGGCCGAGGTCGATGACACCATCAAACAGCTGGTCGACGACATGCTGGAAACCATGTACGACGCCAAGGGCGTGGGCCTGGCCGCGACCCAGGTCGACCGCCACGTGCGCGTGGTCGTCATCGACACCAGCGAAGAGCGCAACGAGCCGCGCGTGCTGATCAACCCCGAGATCACCTGGGCCAGCGAGGAGATGATCGTCTGGGAAGAAGGCTGCCTGTCGGTGCCCACCATCTACGACAAGGTCGACCGCCACGCCCGCGTGAAGGTGCGCGCCTTGAACCGCGACGGCCAGTCCTACGAATTCGAAGGCGACGAGCTGCTGGCCGTGTGCGTGCAGCACGAGCTCGACCACCTGCTGGGCAAGGTCTTCGTGGAATACCTCTCGCCGCTCAAGCGCAACCGCATCAAGACCAAGCTGGTCAAGCGCGCCCGCGACGACGAGTGACGCCACGCCGATGACCACCACCCCGCTGCGCGTGGCCTTTGCCGGCACGCCCGAATTCGCCGCCGTGGCGCTCGACGCCATCCTGGCGGCGGGCCACACCGTGCCCCTGGTGCTGACCCAGCCCGACCGGCCCGCCGGCCGTGGCATGAAGCTGCAGGCCTCGCCGGTCAAGCAGCTGGCGCAACAACAAGGCCTGCCCGTGGCGCAGCCGCACAGCCTGAGGCTCGATGGCAAGTACCCCGACGAAGCCGCCGACGCGCGCGACGCCCTGCTGGCCGCCCAGCCCGACGTGATGGTGGTGGCCGCCTATGGCCTGATCCTGCCGCAGTGGACGCTGGACCTGCCGCGCCTGGGTTGCCTGAACATCCATGGCTCGCTGCTGCCGCGCTGGCGTGGGGCCGCGCCCATTCACCGTGCCATCGAGGCCGGTGATTTGGAGACGGGCATCACCATCATGCAGATGGACGCCGGCCTGGACACGGGCGACATGCTGCTGATCGGCGCCGAGCCGATTCGCGCCGACGACACCACCGCCGTGCTGCACGACCGCCTGGCGGCGCAGGGCGGCCGGCTCATCGTCGAGGCGCTGTCTCGGACGGGCAGCCTGGTGCGCACACCTCAGCCTTCGGAGGGCGTGAACTACGCCCACAAGATCGAGAAGGCCGAGGCCGCGATCGACTGGTCGCTGCCAGCAGCCGTGATCGAGCGCCGCGTGCGCGCCTTCGACCCCTTCCCGGGCTGCACCTTCACGCTGCCCACCGACAAGGGCCCCGAGGTGGTCAAGCTGTGGCGCGCCAGCGTGGTGCCCGCCAGCGGCGCGCCCGGCGAGGTGCTGCACGCGCAGGGCGACACCCTGGTGGTGGCCTGCGGCGAGCAGGCCCTGGCCTTGCACACCTTGCAACGCCCGGGCGGCAAGCGCGTGGCCGCGCGTGAATTTCTGCAAAGCTGCACCCTGCCCGCTTCATTGGCTTGAAAGCCTGCGGCAGCATCCGCATGTGTGTCCTGCCACCATGAGGTGGCGTCTTCATTCGCCTGACGGGTCAGGAGGCCCGAAACCATGTTCAACATGATGAAAACCGCCATCCTGATGGCGGCGATCACCGCCCTCTTCATGGCCATCGGCAGCATGCTCGGGGGCAAGGCCGGCATGATGCTGGCCCTGGTCGTGGCCGTGGGCATGAACTTCTTCAGCTACTGGTTCTCCGACAAGATGGTGCTGAAGATGTACAACGCTCGTCAGGTCGATGAGACCTCGGCGCCGCGCTTCTACGGCATGGTGCGCGAGCTGGCCCAGCGCGCGCAAATGCCCATGCCCAAGGTCTACCTGATCGACGAGGCAGCACCCAACGCGTTCGCCACCGGCCGCAACCCCGAGAACGCCGCCGTGGCCGCGACCACCGGCATCCTCAACGTGCTCAGCGAGCGCGAGCTGCGTGGCGTGATGGCGCACGAGCTGGCCCACGTCAAGCACCGCGACATCCTGATCAGCACCATCAGCGCCACCATGGCCGGTGCGATCTCGATGCTGGCGAACTTCGCCGCCTTCTTCGGCGGCCGTGACTCGGAGGGCCGACCTGCCAACCCGATCGCCGGCATCGCCGTGGCCATCCTGGCCC
Organism: Aquabacterium sp. UBA2148; assembly: GCF_002328915.1. Taxonomy (NCBI): domain Bacteria; kingdom Pseudomonadati; phylum Pseudomonadota; class Betaproteobacteria; order Burkholderiales; family Sphaerotilaceae; genus Aquabacterium; species Aquabacterium sp. UBA2148. Next base: position 11,604 of record NZ_DCXA01000211.1, on the reverse strand, counting down.
CGCTGGCCGCCAGCCTGATCCAGATGGCCATCAGCCGTGCGCGCGAGTTCGAAGCCGACCGCGGTGGCGCCGAGATCAGTGGCGACCCGCAGGCCCTGGCCAGCGCGCTCGACAAGATCCACCGCTACGCACAGGGCATCCCCCTGGGCCCGGCCGAAGCCCACCCCGAGACGGCTCAGATGATGATCATGAACCCGCTGTCGGGCGGCGGCCTGCGCGGCCTGTTCTCGACGCACCCCGCCACCGAAGAGCGCATCGCACGCCTGATGGCGATGGCCCGAGGGGGCTGAATTCAGAACAGATCGCGCGTGTGGATGACCCGCTGGGTCTCGGGTGCGAAGACGCCGAAGGTGGCCCTCGCAGAAGGGTCGCGGTCGTAGGTGGCAGCGCAACTGCCGTTGACTGAGCGCAGCCACGGTTGCTGAGCACCGACGCTCACAGGGTGCGCGCTCAGGCAAGACTGGTCGGACGTGCCGGTGCCCAGGTTCACGCTCAGGTCCACCGAACCCGTGCCGCTGTTGGTGGGCGCCGTCAGCACGATGGCACCTCGTCCATTGAGCAGGGCCTCGATGGTCCACACCGAGGTGCTCCAAGCGGTGGTGGTGGCGCCTTTGCTGTCCAGGTAAACCGCGCGCACCACCGACGCCGAAGGCACGGTGGTGCAGCCGCTGTCTGCATCGTTGACCACCCACGCCTTGCCTGACCAATACTGGGTCGCCACAGGCACACGCAAGGCATCCCTGCCCGTGCCGAACGCGTTCGAGATCTGCAGCCGCCCGCTGCGCAAGTTCGGGCCCTGCTCCGTTTTGTTCTCGGACGTGACGCCATCGCTGTCGAGGGCGCGCAGCACCAGCGCCACGGGCGCCGTGAGCTTGTTGGTGAAGGTGAAACTCTGCGTGGTGAGGGCGGCCTCACCGGCGGCGAAAGCCGCAGGAGCCAGGCTGGTGACCGCCAGCGAGCCCAGTCCGCCGTTGGTGACCACGCTCAAGCCGGTGGCCTTGGCAAAGCTGGGCGACATGCTGCCCGTGCCGTCGTGATTTCGGGTCACGTCACCGGCCAGGTTGCGGGCCCTCACGGTCATGAGGAAGGGCTGCCCGCTGTAGGTGAAAGCGGTGCCCGACGGGCAGGCTTGCGTGGCCTCCACCGTGAAGTGCGAAGGGATGAACGGGCCGACGTTGCCCACGGCACCACTGCCCGTGGTGCCGCTGACCGCGATGCCCGAACCCAGGTAACTGGCCAGGCTGGCGACCAAGTCGCCATTGCCCACCTCGCTCCAGCTCAAGGAGGTGGCCGATGCCACACCATTGCTGAAGCCCCCGAGGCTGCCCGAGAGGGTGCCTGACTGACTGCCACCGCCAGTCGGCTGGCGTTTGGTGAAGCTCAGTGTCGGGGCCGCCGGGGTGGTTTCGCGGCCGAAGTTGGGGGTGGCTGCGTTGCTGCGGTTGCGCGCCGTCACGATGGCAGAGAAGGCCGCGCCGGCCTTGATCGGGCCAGCCGTCACGCCGCTGAAAGCGAAGTCCGCGGGCACGGCAATGAAGGTGTCCGATCCCACCATGCTCAAGCCAGCGTCGCTGCCCGAGCCGGTGTAGGTGGCCGTCATGCCCACCTGCCCCGCATCGGCGTAGCTCACCGTGGTGCTTGCCACGCCGCTGGCGTTGAAAGCCAGGCTCACGGTGCGCCCCGTGCCGTCGCACACCGCGCCGGCGTTGTTGCCCGCGTTCAGTGCCGCACCGCCCACCAATGCCGGCACAAAGCCCGTGGTGGGGTTGTCGTGCGTGCACTTGAAGTTGACGTTCTTGCTGACGCTGGCAAACGCCGGCGTGCACATCAGGCTGTTGTCGGACTTGCGCACGGCGCTCACCGTCACGGCCTGGCTGTCGCCCGCCACGTGGTTGGGCACGTCAAAGAACAGGCCGGAGTCGGCCATGGTGATGGCACACGAGCCCCCGCTGGCCGCCGCCGAACCCATGCCACAGAACACCTGCGGCGTGTTGCTGGGCGTGATCGACAGGCCCGTCAGGCTGGCCGTGGCGGTGCCCACGGTGGTGGCGTGGGCGGTGATGGTGGTGGTGGCGCTGCCGCTGGCGATGGCAAAGCCGCTGCCCGAAGGGTAGTTGACCGTCACGCCCGTGACCGACAGCGTGCCAGACAGCCCGCCTGTGTAGGTGCTGGCGCACGCTGCATTGGAGCAGGCCTTGATCGTGTAGGTGATGGGCTGGCAGGTCAGCGCAGTGTTGCTGGTCGCGGTCAACTCCAGGTGGTGCACGGCGGGGGTGATGTTGAAGGTGCAGCTGGCGCTGCTGGTGGCCGTCACCCCCAAGCCGCAGTACACGCCAGGGCTGCCCGCCGGCAGCGGTGACGCACCAGACAGGCCGACGGTGGCCGTTCCACCATCGGCTTTGCTCAGGGTGACGGACTCGGTGGTGCTGGAGCTGCCAGCGGCGATCGAGAACGCCGCGCCGGTGTTGTAGGTGGTCGTGACCCCCGTGCCCGAGATGGACACGCTGCCCGACACCCCGGCGGTGTAGAGCGAGCTGCAGGCGGCGTTGGCGCACGCCTTGATCGTGTAGGTCACAGCCGTGTCGGTGGTGGTCGAATTGACACCGGCCGTCACCTCCAGGTGGTGCAAGCTAGCCGTGTTGGCACAGTTGGCAAAGACTTCCGTGGCCGTCTGCGCGTGGTTGTAGATGCGCACCAGGTCAAAGGTGCCGTTGGCCGAAGCCAGGTCGGTGTGTGTTTCACCATCGACTGCGGTGCTGCGGTTGTCACCGATGTAGAGCGTGCCCGTGCTGGCGTGGATGACGTCCGTGGCCGCCAGGCTCTCGTCGTACTGGGAGCCGCAACTGGCATCCTTGACGTACACCCGCATGCCGGTGGCACTCCAGGTCACCGTGACGTGCGACCACTGTGTGTCGTCGATCCCGTTGGCGTCGTAGACCTTCTTGAGGCTGGTGCCGTAGGTGATGCCCGCCTCGATGCCGTCCGTGCCGCCGTCGCCTTCACGGGTCAGGTAGAACTTCGCCGAGGTCGAGGTGGAGGCGTCGTACAGCAGCTTCCAGCCGTCTCCCGAGGACGTGGACCTGTACCAGAAACTGATGGTGCCGGCGGTGCCCAGGTCGTTGATGTCGATGCCGGTGTCCAGTGCCGCCGTGGTGCTGGTGGTGTTCTCGGCGATCAGCAGGCCCCGGCCGCTCTTGCCGGTGGCCGAGGACGAAGCCAGGCCCACCGTCCGCGCATGGCGACCGTTGCCCGAGGTGTCCTGCACCTGGCCGGCCGTGCCGTTGTAGCTGGTTTCTTCAAAGTGATATTCGGCATAGAGCGCGCCCCAGGCGGGGTTCAGCAGCGCCCAGGCCAGCACGCCAAGCAGCCCTGACAAGGCCCGTGTCGCCGCGTTCCTTGCTGCCACGCCGATCAACTCCAACCAAGTCCACGCACCCGGGCGGCGGGTGCGCGAACCCAAGAACAATCCAGCCATTCAGCCGCCCTCTCGTCGCACTGGGTGACCTCAACAACTTGGTCACGTCAAACCCAGGATATACCGGCACGCGTTTCACGAAACTCGTATTTGCCGAGGCACTCCGGACCTTTTCCACACAATCGTCCGTCCATCGAGCCCATGGCGGCTTTGACGATCCGTGACGCAGTCCACGCGACGGGCCTGTTCTGCCCGGCACAAGGGTCAGCCCCCCGATGCGGGGCATCAAGCGCGCCACGGCAGCAGCCGATAGCCCGACATGCGCCGCTTGGCGAATGCCCCTGCGTGCGCCCAACAAGGAACCGGATGCTGTCTGATGTCCAAGAAACCCGCCGAGACTCCACGCGCCTGAAACAGGCTTCGTGGCTGGTCTTGCTGGCGGGGGTGTTGCTGAGCCTGTGGAGCTGGATGAATGCCGGACAGCGCATTCAGACGGAAGCCGACCTCGCGTTCGAGGGGCGCACCCGCGCCTACACCCATCACCTGATGCAGGTGGTGGATCACCACATGGACGTGCTGGTGAGCTTTCAAGCCATGTTCCGCGTCAACGGTCAGGTCGACCTGGCCACCTTCGAGGCGCACCACCACGCCCTGCAAGTGGCCCACGAGTACCCGGCCTTGCTGGCGGTTCAATACGCCCCGCTTGTCACGCTGGCCGAGCGCGATGCCTTCTTGCGCCAGATGCGGCAGCGCCACCCCGACTACCGCGTCGTGCCGGAAGGCGAGCGCGCCTACTACGTGCCGGTGACCTACAACCTGCCCATGGCCGGCAACCAGGCGGCCTTTGGCTACGACATGGCCTTCGAGTCGGTGCGCCGTCGGGTCATGGAAGACGCCCGCGACAGCGGCCGCCCCCAGGTGTCCCCGCCGATCCGTCTGATCCAGGGCGGCAAGGAGCCCCTGGCCATGCTGGTTCGCTTGCCCCTGTACCGCCACGGTGCCCCAGTGGGCACGGAGTCCGAGCGGCGTGCGGCCTTCAACGGCGTGGTCAGCGGCGTGATCCGCATCTCCGACCTGGTGGCCCAGGCCGGCCAGGACTGGTCCGACTTGCACCTGCGCATCGACGACACCCTGGCCACCGAGCACTCCGAGCTGTTCGACAGCGCCCGAGCCGAGGCGGCGCCCTCCTTCAAGCCTGCTCCGAGCACCGAGCCGAGCGATCAGCGCAGCGCCAACCTGACCGTGGGCAGCCGGCACTGGACGCTGACGTACACCCGCGAGCCCGTGGCGGCGTTGAGCCAGCCCTTTCCGCTGGCCCTGCTGATCGGCGGCCTGCTGGGCAGCGGCGCGCTGTTTGCGTTGCTGCAGGCCGCCGCCACTCGCCACGCCCGTGCAGCGGCCATGGCGGACCGACTGAGCGAGTCGGCGCGTGGCAGCGAAGCCCGCCTGCGCTCGGTGGTGGACCACACCATCGACGGCATCCTCACCGTCAGCCCGACGGGCAACATCCTCAGCGTCAACCAGGCGGTCTGCCGCATCTTCGGGCACTCCGAAGCGACCATGCTCGGACAGCACCTGGGGCTGCTGCTGCCCGGCGCCAACGAGGCGCAGTGGCGGCATGGCGTCGAGTCCTTCCTGGAAAGCCAGCCGGTGGGCATGGCCGGCCTGGGGCGTCGCACCGAGGGCCAGCGCGCCAACGGTCAGTCCTTCCCGCTGGACCTGGCCATCAGCTGCATGGAGCACGAAGGGGTCAAGCAATACATCGGCATCGTGCGCGACCTCAGTGCGCAACAGGCGGCGGAGCGCGCGATCGTCGAGGCGCACAAACAGCTCAACGAAGTCGACGAGATGCGGCGCGTGATCGTGCACAACGCGCCTTACGCGATCTTCGTGTTGAACCTGCAAGGCGTGATCCAGACCGTCAACCCGGCGGGCGAGCGCCTGCTCGGCTTCAAGGCCAACGAGCTGGTGGGCCGCTGCTCGGCCCAGCACTTCTTCGACGAAGAGCAACTGCGCGAGCGCGCCACGCTGCTGTCGATGCGACTGGGCGAGCAGATCACGCCCACCGAGGTGCTGCGTCACCTGGCGCGCGCCACCTCGAGCGTGCCCACCGAGTGGGTGCTGCACCGCAAGGACGGCTCGCCGCTGGTGGCCGAGCTGCTGGTCACCGAAATCAGCAACGAGTTCAGCTCACTGACCGGCTACGTGGCCATGGCCTACGACGTGACCTCGCGCCGCGAGGCCGAGGACCAGGTGCAGCACATGGCCATGCACGACGCGCTGACGGCCCTGCCCAACCGCAACATGCTGCAAGAGCAGTTGCGCCTGAGCCTGGTGTCGGCCGAGCGCGAGCAACGCACCATGGGCATGATGTTCCTGGACCTGGACCGCTTCAAGAAGATCAACGACACGCTGGGCCACCACATCGGCGACAGCGTGATCATCGAGGTGGGCCGGCGCCTGCGCGAGGCCATGCGCACCTCCGACATCGTGGCCCGCCTGGGTGGCGACGAATTCGTGATCCTGCTGACCAGCCTGGCCGAAGCCGCCGATGGCGAACGCGTGGCCGCCAAGCTGCTGGAACTGTTTGTCGAGCCCATCCGCATTGGCCCGCATGAGTTGCGCGTGACGCCCAGCATCGGCCTGGCGCTCTACCCCGCGCATGGCACCGATGCCATCACCCTGATGCGCCACGCCGACCTGGCCATGTACCAGGCCAAGAACAAGGGGCGCAACCGCGTGCAGGTCTACAGCGACCAGATGGACGCACCCAGCGTCGACACCCTGGTGCTGGAAAACGACCTGTACCACGCGCTGGAACGCAATGAGCTGCGCCTGCACTTCCAGCCCCAGTTCGACTGCCGCAGTGGCCACATCACCGGTGCCGAAGCGCTGCTGCGTTGGGAGCACAACGGCCGCCTGGTGCCGCCGTCGGAGTTCATCCCGCTGGCCGAGGAAACCGGCCTGATCGTGCCCATGGGCGAATGGGTGCTGCGCCAGGCTTGCGAAACCGCCCAGCGTTGGCGCGAGTTCAGCGGCTGGCCGCTGCGCATCGCCGTGAACCTGTCGGCTCTGCAGCTCGACCGACCCGATTTGATCGAGACCGTCTCACGCGCGCTGCGCGACACCGGCCTGCCCGCGACCGCGCTGGAGCTGGAGATCACCGAGAGCATCGTGGTGCGCGAGTCGCTGCGTGCGGCCGACGTGCTAGCGCAGCTGCGTGCGCTGGGCGTGGGCATCGCCATCGACGACTTCGGCGTGGGCTACTCGTCCTTCGCCTACCTGCGCGAGCTGCCGGTGGACCGCTTCAAGCTCGACCGCAGCTTCCTGAGCTCGGTGCCGCAAAGCCAGGGCGACAGCCGGCTGGTGGCCGCGCTCATCGCCATGGGTCACCGCCTGGAGGTGGGCATCGTGGCCGAAGGGGTGGAGACGGAGGCGCAAGCGCAGTTCCTGCGCGACCACGGCTGCGACGAGGTGCAGGGCTACCACCTGGGTCGGCCCATGCCGGCAGCGGCCTTCGCCGACATGCTCGAAGCCCACGCCCGGGCCATGCGCCCCGTCGAGCAGATCAGTCAGCCACCGGCCCCGCTCGCCTCGCCCATCACGCCCAGCTGAGCCCGCTCACTGATCGGAAGCCTGGACCTGCCGGCGGCGTTCGATGTAGCCGACCGAGCCAACGCGCGTGGCGTCCGGGCAGCTTGCCGCCGCGTTGCAGGCCACGGCATCGATGCGGTAGACCTTGATGGTGCGGTCGGAGAAGACCGGTGGGTCGCCCGCGCCAGTCTGCCCCTCGACATAGCTGTCGTGGTTGCAGGTGACGGTGACGATCATGCCCAGGTCGGCTTTCATGGCGGTCAACGTCTGCGTGGCACCGTTGCAGCTGGTCCAGCTGCCTCGCAGGGCCTGGTACAGGCCCCATTCGGCACCCGAGTTGGCCGCACGCTGCGCCCTGGCGCCTTCCATGTCTTGGGCAGAGCTGATCTGCTGGGTCCAGCCCAGGCGAGCAATGGCCGCGCCCAGCACGCTGAGCGCGACGAGCACGAACATGGCGGCCACCACGCCCACGCCTCGCTGAGGCCTGGCCCGATGGCGCAAGTGCAGGGAGCGCATGCTTGACTTCCTCATGGCACGTTGAGCACGTGTGCGCCGTGCGAGAGCGTGGCCGTCTCGCCGTTGCGGGTGATGCCCAGCTCCAGGTAGACAAAGCCGCTTTGCTGCGTGGCGCCCTTGTTGGGGTCGTACACGAAGCGGCAGCTGCTGACGTTGCGCGCCAGCACCTTGCCGCTGCCGCTGGGACAGGCGGTCGGGTAGGTGCTGCTGAAGTCGCGCTTGAGGCGCCACAGCACGCCCGTGCCCGTGCGCCCATCGGCGCTCAGGCCGGCGCCTTCGCAGATGTAGAACACCGCTTGTTCGTTCTGGCTGACCACCTGGAAGCGCCCACCGTCGTAACCCGGGGACACCTGCAGCGAGGCGATGCTCAGCCTGAGCTTGCCCTGGGTGGCCGTGGGCGTGGTCACCGCGCTGATCGCCGAGCGGTTGCTGCCTGCGTAGACATCGTTGCCGTTCTGGTTGTTGATGACGACGAAGTCGCCCACGGTTGGCTGGCGCGACAGCGTCGACAGCACGTCAAAGCCCGTGGTCGCCTGAGACGTGTTGACCCACTGCGCGTCGTTGGCCGCATTCGGCCCCATGCGGTAGCGGCCACCCGCCACCGAAGGC
>NZ_DCXA01000211.1:1824-3412 GCF_002328915.1 Aquabacterium sp. UBA2148 | reverse complement strand
GCATGCGGTAGCGCCCCCCCGCCACCGAAGGCACCAGCTCGAAACACGCTTCGCTGGGTGTGCGCAGGGAGTTGGGCACGGCCACGCGGATGTCGCGCACCATGCGGCGCAAGGCGGTGTCGCTCATGTCGCCCTGGGTGACGCGGTTGCGGGTGTCGGCGTAGGCGTCGATGGCGGGGCGCACGAACACCGCCACCGTGCCGCCGATGATGGTCATCAGCACCAGCACGACGATCAGCTCGATCAGGGTGAAACCGGCGGCCCGGCGGTGGGCGTTCATGGCGTGGGGGGGGCGAACTCGGTCCGCCAGGTGACCAGGGTGACCTCGTCGTTGCCGCGCGCCACCTTGACCTGGATGCGCTTGGCCGGCACGCCTTCGAGCGTGACATCGGTGACGGTGACGTCGAGCGTGTAGGCCGCCAGGGCCGCGATCGCAACGCCCTCGACGTTGCAGACCTTACGGTTGACGGGGTAGAGGTGGTAGTCGGACACGTCGTCGAAGGTGCTGCGACCACAAGCGGCGTCCGACTCCTTGGTCGGGCCGCTGTAGCGCCGCAGCGCGATCTCTTCGAGCATCTCTTCGGCCACGGCCATGAGCTGCTTGCGCACCACCGGGTCGGCGCTGTTGCGCACGTTGACGTTGAACACCGACAGCACGCCTGCCATGCCCACGCTGATGACCACGATGGCGACGATGGTCTCCAGCAGGGTGAAGCCACGCGCCACGGGGAGGGAGCGGCGCTCACTCGACATGGCCGGTCTCCCCGAGGATGCTGATGGGCGCAGCGGCCGTGGGCGTGATGGTCCAGTCCACCGCGTTGGCGCCGGCGCCGTCGGTGGTGACCCGGCCGTCGGGCTGGAAGTACAGGACGACGGCAGGCGAGCTCCCGGCGCTGACCACCGTCGTGGCCTGACTGTTGCTGGCCGTCGCGAAGGTGGTGCCGCCACTCGGGCCAGGCAGGTCGGTGTCGCAGCTGGTGGCCGGGTTGACGCTGGCGATGCGCAGGGTCACCGATGTGTTGTTGACCGTGGCGCAGACCAGGCGGCGGTGGCCGACGGCAAACTTCTGGGCCATGCGCATGGAGCCGGCCAGCGCGTCGCGCCACGCGTCATCGCGCACACCCATGAAGCTGATGAGCTTGGGCACGGCAAAGGCCGCGAGCACCCCCCCGATGACGAGCACCATGATCAGCTCGTTCATCGTGAAGCCACGTTGGCTGACGCCACGGGCAGCAGGGGTGTCTCTGAGACAGGGCATCGGAGCAGGCGACCAGGCGGGCGAACAGGCAGGTGACAAGGCGGGCCGCCCGGTTGGCGGACGACCCTTTGTGCTGATTCTGCCCAGCCCCCTCGGGCGGTATCGCTGCTTCAAAGGGGCGTTTGCCGGCCAGATTTCACGCTGTGAAGGCTGGCCTTTGGCGGCTCAGTACATGTCCTGCGAGTGCATCACCCTCGAGGTCTCCGGCGCGAACACGCCGATGGAGGCCCGTGCCGAGGGGTCGAATGGTCCGGCACCCGAGCACGCGCCATGGGGGCCGCGCAACCAGGCGCGCTGGGCCTTGCCACCACTGGGGTGTGCGCTCAGGCC
>NZ_DCXA01000211.1:0-1734 GCF_002328915.1 Aquabacterium sp. UBA2148 | reverse complement strand
GCGTCGGTGGTGGTGTCGCCCAGGTTGACGGCCAGGTCGATGCTGCCGGTGGCGCCACCCGTGGGCGCCGACAGGGTGATGTTGCCCTGGCCGGAGCTGGCTGTGAAACCGGTGGCGCTCACGCTGCCCCAGGCGGACGTCGAGGCGCCTTTGCTGTCGAGGTAGCGAGCCAGGATCACGGCGTCGTTGGGGACCATGCTGCAGCTGTCATCGCCATTGAGCACCCAGGCCTTGCCGCTCCAGTACTGCAGCTGTGCGGGCACCTTCAAGGCGGTGCGGCCCGAGCCGAAAGCGTTGGACAGGAAGAGCCGACCGCTGCGCACCTGCGCCACGCCGCTGCTGCCGGCCGTCGAGTTCACGGTGCCAGGCGAGTTCTCGGCCGCACTCAAGGTGATGCTGGCCGGCGCCGTGGCCTTGGTGGTGAAGGCGTAGGAGGGGGTCACCGTGGCCACGCCCTTGGCGAAGTCGGACGCGGCGATGGCCGTGCCTGTGAGGCTGCCTGCCGATCCGGTCGACGACGTGCCCGACAGCGCGGCCGCCTTGGCGAAGTAAGCGGACATGCTGCTGCGCCCATCGTGGTTGACGGTGGTGCCGCCATCGGCGTTGCGTGCCGTCACCTTGGTCGTGAAAGGCTGACCGCTGTAAGTGAAGGCCGACTTGCCCGAAGCCGCACAGCCCTGGGTCACATCCACATCGAAGTGATGAGGCACGAAAGGCCCGACCGACGAGACGCTGCCACCGACCGCGATGCCCGCGTTGTTGTAGACCGAGCCCGCGTTGAGCGCCGCAGCCAGGTTCAAGGTGCCGACCTCGACCCAGCGCAAGCTGCCCGTGGCCACGCCGGAGGCCATGTTGTTCATCGCGATGGCTGGATCGACCACGTTGGCATCGGTGCCCGTGGGCGATTGCCCGGTCTTGCTCACCGTGATGCGAGCCGGGTTGCTGACCTCGTTGCCGAAAGCGGACATCACCTGGTCGTTCTGGTTCAAGGCGGTGACGGTCAGGGTGGCTGGCGAGCTCACGCCCGCGTTGCCCGCCACGTAGGGCCCGCTCGCCACCATCGACAAAGTCTTGGGAACGGTGATGAAGCTGTCGCTGCCGCTCATGCTCAGGCTGGCTTCGGCGCCCGCACCGCTGTAGCTGGCGGTGATGTTGGTTTCACCCGCTTCGGCGTAGCTGAGGTTGATCGAGGCCTGGCCGTTGCTGTCGAACTTCAGCGTGTGCGAGAGGGCCGAGCCGTTGCAGCTGCCCATGGCCGCGCCAGTGCCATTGCCCTGCAGGGCAACGGAGCCCGTCAGGCCGCTGTGGCTGGCCGATGTGCAGGTGAAGGCCACGCTCTTTTCGGTGGTCGCGAAAGCGGCGGCACAGCGCGCACCGTTTTCAACCGATCGCAGGGCGTTGACCACCACGGTCTGGGCGGTGCCGCCCACGTGGTGCGGCACGTCGAACTTGAACTTGCTCTGGTCGGCGGTGTAGGTGCAGGTTTTTCCGGCCGCAGGGCTCTCACCCATGCCGCAGCGCAAGGCATTCTGAGCCGTTGGCGAGGCGCCCGAGAGGCTGGCAACCACCCCCCCAGGCGTGGTGGTGCGCACCGTCACGGTGGCGATGCCCGATGCGTTGGTGGTGAAGCCCGCGCTGTTGACCGGGGTGGCACCCGAGAGCACCAAGGTGCCCGTGGCGCCCGTGGTCAGCACCGTCGAGCAGGTGTCGTTGGAGCAGGCCTTGATCGTGTAG
>NZ_DCXA01000284.1:3686-5001 GCF_002328915.1 Aquabacterium sp. UBA2148 | reverse complement strand
ACCGCCGTTGATTTGTGCACCGAAGCGGCACGCCGACTGCTGGACCAGCTGGGCTGGGCCCCCGAGAGCATCACGGGCCTGATCATGGTCACGCAGTCGCCCGATCACTTCCTGCCGTCGTCCGCCTGCGTGGTGCACGCCAAGCTGGGCTTGCCGGTCGAGTGCGCGGCCTTCGACATGGGCCTGGGCTGCTCAGGCTACCCCTACGGCCTCTACATCGCGGCGACCATGCTCAAGGCCGGTGGCCAGCAACGCATCCTCATGCTGCATGGCGAAACGCCCAGCCGTTTTGTTCACCCCGATGATCACGCCACCACCTTGTTGTTCGGTGACGCCGGCTCGGCCACAGCACTGGAGGCCTCGCCCGCTGCATCGCCTGCACCCACCACCGCCGACGCCGAGCCCGCCAGCTTCGGCCTGTTCACCGATGGCAGTGGCGCCGATGGCCTGATCATCCGTGGCGGCGCCTTCCGCGACCGCTCGCCCGCCGACCCGCGAGACCTGTGCGTGCGCATGGACGGCGCCGGCATCTTCAACTTCACCATCAAGCGCGTGCCGCCGCTGCTCAACGACACGCTGGCCTTTGCGGGCCTGTCGGTGCCGGACATCGACGCCTACCTTTTCCACCAGTCCAACCGCTTCATCATGAAGCACCTGATGAAGAAGTGCGGCTTGAGCGAAGACCGCGTGCCCTTCACCATCGAGGACACCGGCAACTGTGGCGGCCCTTCGGTGGCCGTGACCCTGACGCGAGCCCTGTCCGAACGCGAACGCGATCGGCCCCTGCGCCTGATGCTCCTGGGCTATGGCGTGGGCCTGTCGTGGTCATCCGCCATCGTCATGCTGCCTCCTGATGCCGTGCTGTTGCATGGCGTTTGTGCGCAGGCCCCTGCCACCGTCACGCCTGATCCTTCGGAAACCACGCCATGAGTCAACGCACCCTCACCACCCAGGAAGCCCTGGAGATGATGGCGGACGCCTTCAACGAGCCCCTTGAAAACCTGCTGCCCGACACCCCTCGCGACAGCATCCCGGGCTGGGACTCGATGGGGGCGCTGATGCTGATCGCCGAGCTGGACGAACGCCTGGGCCTGGAGCTGCAGGCCGAGGTCTCGCGCGAGATGAAGCAGGTGCAGCACGTGCTGGATTTCCTGGCAGCCAACGGGGCACTGGCCCCTTGAAGCCAGGTTCAGCCGCGCACAGGGGTCGGGCTTGAGCACACGCGCCGTGTTGCCCATCGAGAAAACCGCACGCCTGGTGGCGCGGGCTTTGGGCTGCACGCCAGGTGAGCTGGCTGCGGGCCTGCGACCGGCTC
>NZ_DCXA01000284.1:3152-3617 GCF_002328915.1 Aquabacterium sp. UBA2148 | reverse complement strand
GAGCCGATGAGCTGCCTTCGGTGCTCGAGTTGCGCCGCCAGGTGATTGGCGCCGACCTCCATTGGGACGACCATGCCTACCTGCGCTGGCGATACCAGTTCGGTGCCGAGGGACAGGGCTTGGCGACCTGCTGGGTCTGCACCCTGGGCGAGAGGGTGCTGGGCATGATCGGCGTCGAGCCCCTGCGCCTGCAGGCCGGCGAACAAGTGTGCGATGCCCAGGTGACGATGGACATCATGGTGCGCCCGGAGCTCGACGGTGTGGGCCTGGGTGTGTGGATCAACCAGGCCATTTGCGAGCGCCTGGGCTGCGTGCTGGCGGTGGGCTCCAACCCGAATTCGCGCGGCGTCATCGCACGCACCTTCGAGCCCCTGCCCGATCGCCGCAGCCATGCCCACCCACTGAACTTCGGCCACTTCATGGCCAAGCGCCTGTCGCTGGGCTGGCTGGCGGCGCTGGCAGCCC
>NZ_DCXA01000284.1:0-3099 GCF_002328915.1 Aquabacterium sp. UBA2148 | reverse complement strand
AGCTGGCAGCCTGGGCCGCCACCACCGCCATGGTGCTGTTTCGGGTGGCGACCCTGTGGCTGGCCTCGTCGACGGTCCAGGTCAGCCAGGCTGAGGTGCTGGGGCCGGAGGTCGAGTCATTGCTCGAGCGGGCCAAACGCAGTCGCAGGGTCGAGGTGTTTCGCTCGCTCAAGGGCCTCAGTCACCGCCTGCTTCGCAACCCTCGCAGTCCGGCCCAGGTCTGGCTGGCGCGCCGTGGCGGCGAGGTGGTGGGTTTGATGGCGGTTCGCCGCACGCAAGTCGGTGAGCAACGCCATGCCCTGCAGATCATGGATGTCGTGCTCGACAGGCACCACGAGGATGTGGCCTTGCGGGCCCTGCTGGCGCGCGTGGCGGCGCGGGGGTTCAGGGAGGGCGCCGAGTACCTCAGCGTGACGCTGTATGCCCCGGAGCTCGAAGCACGCTTTTCACGCCTGTTTTTCAGGCACCAGCCGCACCCCTACGAGACCATGGCCTGGTCATGCCCCGAGGGGCCCTTCAAGGACGCTGTTCTGGCCCGCAACGCCTGGTCGCTGACGGACATCCACACCGACCGCGATCAGGGCTGATCGTCACTCGGTCACCAGAAGATCGCCAGCAGCAGCCCGATGATCAGCACCCACTTGCCGACGTAGTAGCCGGTGCGGTTGGTGGCCTTGAATTGCTTGGCTTTTTCGCGCAGCTGGTAGGCCACGCCGAAGAACTTGTTGATGCCGCCGACCTGCTCGCCTTGCTCGTTTTGCGTGGCCGAGGCCTTCATGACGATGCCCGCAAACACCTTGTTGACCCAGCGCACCACGGGCGTGTAGACGGGGCGCTCCACGTCGGCGAACAGGATGATGCGCGGCTGCTGTGTGGTGTTGGCCGCGTGGTGGATGTAAGTCTCGTCGAACATCACGACCTCGCCGTCCTGCCAGTGATAGCGCTGGCCGTCGACCTCGATGTAGCAGCCCGGGTCGTTGGGCGTGATCAGGCCCAGGTGGTAGCGCAGCGAGCCGGCATACGGGTCGCGGTGCTTGACCAGTGTGGCGCCTGGCGGCAGGGAAGCGAACATGGCCGCCTTGATGCCGGGGATCTGGTTGAGCAGGGCCACGGTTTTGGGGCAGCGCTCGGCGGCCGAGGGTTGGTCCACGCCGTACCACTTCAGGTAAAAGCGCTTCCAGCCCGTGCGGAAAAATGAGTTGAAACCGATGTCGTTGTAGCCGTCCGCGGCCTTGATGCGGCCACCCTCGTCCAGCGCCAGGGCCTCGTCGCGGATGACCTGCCAGTTCTCCTGCAGCACCTTGAGCTCCGGGAACTGCTTGGCATCCAGGTAGGGCTGGCTGCCCACTTTGGAGAACAGCACCATCAGCGAATTGAAGGGCGCGATCAGCACCGTGAAGTCGGTGAGCGCGCGCACCAGGCCGAAACGCACCTTGCCGCGAAAGTGGGCGTGCAGGGCGGCAGCGATGAAGGTGATCAGCACCCAGTGGCGGGGGGCCAGGGGCCAGATTTCTTGGACGAGGCTCATGGGCAGGCTCGGTGACAACGGTTCAGGGTTTGGCGGGTGGCGCGATGCCGGTGGTCGACTCAGCGGTCCAGACCGCCCAGGCAGACGTACTTGGCCTCGACATAGTCCTCGATGCCCTGGCGGGCGCCTTCGCGGCCCAGGCCCGACTGTTTGACACCACCAAAGGGCACTTCACAGGTCGAGATGATGCCGGTGTTCACGCCCACCATGCCGTACTCCAGCCCCTCGCTGACGCGCCAGATGCGGCCCACGTCGCGGCTGTAGAAGTAGCTGGCCAGGCCGAACTCGGTGTCGTTGGCCAGTCGGATGGCATCGGCTTCCGTGTCGAATTTGAACACGGGCGCCACGGGGCCGAAGATTTCTTCGCGGGCCACGCGCATGCTGGCGTCCACGTCGGACAGCACCGTGGGCTCGAAGAAGGCGCCGGTGGCGAGTTCAGGCGCAACCGCCGCACGCTTGCCGCCCGTGCGCACCTTCGCGCCCTTGGCCAGGGCGTCGCCCAGCAGCTCTTCGACCTTGGCCAGCGCCTGGCCATCGATCAGCGGGCCTTGCACCACGCCGGATTCGAAGCCGTTGCCCACCTTCATCTCGGCAACCTTGGCGGTGAGCTTGTCCACGAAGCGATCGTAGATGCCGGCCTGGGCGTACAGGCGGTTGGCGCACACGCAGGTCTGGCCGGCGTTGCGGTACTTGCTGATCAGCGCGCCTTCCACGGCGGCGTCCAGGTCGGCGTCGTCAAAGACGATGAAGGGCGCGTTGCCGCCCAGCTCCAGCGACAGCTTCTTGACTGTCTGCGCGCACTGCTTCATGAGGATGCGGCCGACCTCGGTCGAGCCGGTGAAGGACAGGTGGCGCACCACGTCGCTGGCGCAAAGCACCTTGCCGACTTCGATGGAGCGATCGCCATCGGCGGTGACGACGTTGAGCACGCCAGGCGGCATGCCGGCACGCTGTGCCAGTTCGGCCACGGCCAGCGCCGACAGCGGCGTCGCCTCGGCAGGCTTGATGACGACAGGGCAGCCGGCGGCCAGGGCCGGGGCCACCTTGCGCGTGATCATCGCGATGGGGAAGTTCCAGGGCGTGATGGCCGCGCACACGCCCACCGGCTGCTTGAGCACCAAAAAGCGCTTGCTCGGGTCGGTGGACGGCACGGTTTCACCGTAGATGCGACGGCCTTCTTCGGCGAACCACTCCAGGAAGCTGGCGCCATAGCCGACCTCACCCTTGGCTTCAGCAAGGGGTTTGCCTTGCTCGGCGGTCATGATGCGGGCCAGGTCGTCGGCGTGCTGCATCAAGAGGTGGAACCATTTCATCAGGATGGCCGAGCGGGCCTTGGCCGGCAGCTTGGCCCAGGCGGGCCAGGCGCGGTTGGCGGCGGCGATGGCCGCTTCGGTCTCGGCGGCGCCCAGGTTCGCCACCTGGGCGAGCAGGTGGCCCGTGGCCGGGTCGGTCACGTCGAAAACCCGGCCGTTGCCTGCCCATTGGCCATCGATCAGGGCCTGTGTCTTGAGCAGCGTGGGGTCCTGCAGGCTGGACAGGGGGGGCGACAGCGGGGACGTTTGCATGGTGGC
>NZ_DCXA01000063.1:0-5595 GCF_002328915.1 Aquabacterium sp. UBA2148 | reverse complement strand
TGGTCAGCCGTCGCTACGAGGTCAGTGCCGACAGCGACCTTCAAAGCGTTGACCTGATCACCGCCACCGACGTCCCCGCCACCGCCACCGTGGCCTCTCAGATCGTGCTGATGAAGGCCTACTACGGCAAGGACACCAACGAAGATGGCGTGGTCGACAGCTACGACCAGACCACCCCGACCGACAACGCCGGCTGGCGCCAGGTGCGCACCGTGCGCATGGCCGTGGTGGCCCGCAGCGCCCAGCGAGAAAAAGACGAGGTCACGACCAGCGACCCGCTGTGGGACGTCGGCCAGACCGTCACCGTCACCGGCACCGACGACTGCGGTGAAAGCCAGTGCCTGACCTTGCAGGTCTCTGCGGCCAACGACACCGAGTGGCGCCACTACCGCTACAAGGTCTTCGACACCGTCATCCCCTTGCGCAACATGTTGTGGGCGAACTGACCATGCACGCATCACACCTTGATCCGTCGATGAGGGCCGCCCAGCGAGGCATGTCCCTGATCTTTGCGCTGCTGGCGCTGGTGGCCCTGTCGATGGGCGCCGTCGCCCTGATCCGCTCGGTCGACACGAGTGGCATGGTGCTGGGCAACCTCGGCTTCAAGCAAGACGCCACGGCATCTGCCGAGCGGGCCACCGAAGCGGCCATCGTCTTCCTGCAGGGCGTGCCGGATCGGACCCAGAACTCCAGCAACGACAACGGCGGAGGCTCGGGCTACTACGCCAGCTCGACCGACACGCTGGACCCGACCGGCCAGAGCGGCGAGAGCACCCGCCTGCTGGTGGACTGGGAAGCGGACGGCTGCAAGTATGCGAACGAGGCCACCTCCGCCCAATGCACGCTGGGCGCACGCAGCCTGGCTGCCGACGGGGATCAGCGCAGCGACTACGTGATCTTCCGGCTCTGCCAGCAGGCTGGCGCCATCGCCGATGGCAACGCCTGCATCACCCCCGCCGATGCGTCCAGCGGCAGCTCCACCAAACGGGGCAAGCTGGACTACGGTGACTACGCCCGATTCGTCGGATCCCCCGACGCCTATTACCGGATCATCGTGCGCTCCGTGGGCGCCCGCAACACCGTCAGCTACACCGAAACCATCATCCACTTCTGATGAAGTGCGATGAGCGGTTCACGGGCGTGAAAGGAACGGCCATGAAGTCTCGAATCACCCTCTGCGCCATCGTTGTCAGCACGACGATGGCTTTGTCCACCCGCCTGATGGCGGGCGAGACCGACCTGTCCAACGAGCCCCTGGCCAGCACCGAGATCTCGGCCAAACCCAATTTGCTGTTCATCATGGACAACTCGGGTTCGATGGCCAACACCTACATGCCCGAGTCGGTCGGTCTGCTGCAGAACGACGATTACGGCCGGGCCATCGGACGGGATTCTTCGCAGTGCAACGGCCTGGCCTACAACCCCGACGTCACCTACGACCCGCCCAAGACGCCCACCGGCGCCAGTTACCCGACCCTGCAAGCTTCGGCGAGCCGAAACGATGGCTTCAACCCCAGCATGTCGAGCAGCCGCAGCAGCTCCAGCACCCACAACATGGGCCTGGGCAGCAAGACCTTCACGGTCAGCAGCACCTCGGGTTACGCCGTTGGCAACACCTTGCTGATGGTGTCGGACACCAGCAGCTCGGTCGGTGGATCGAGCGCCCGCTGGATGCAAGGCACGATCACCAGCTTCACCACCTCATCTCCGCTGAGCGTGACGGTCAATGTCACGTTCAGCACCAACGACGCCAACATCAGCTATGCAGGCTGGAGGGTGGGCCCCCCGTCTGCGGTCGACACCACGGGCTGGACGTACTACACCTACATCGGCTCGCAACCCCGCCTGGGCTGGACGTACGACGCCAGTGGCGCGGTGGTGCAAAACACCTTCTACACGGAGTGCAACCGGACCACCGTCGGCACCGTGTTCACGTCCGCGCTTGTCAGCAGCATGACCGCTGAACAGCAAAGCAACTACGCCAACTGGTACGCCTACTACCGCAAGCGCATCCTGACGATGCGCTCTTCGGCCGGGTTCGCGTTCGCCGGCCTGGACGATCAGTACCGCGTGGGCTACTCGAACATCTCCGACCCGTCTGCGGTGACCGGCAACAACCACTTCCTGGCCATCGGTGACTTCAACGCAACCCAGCGCGCCAACTTCTACCGCAGCCTCTACGAAACCCCCGCCACCAGCTGGACCCCGCTGCGTGCAGCGCTCTCCAAGGCGGGCCGCTACTACGCCAACGCCGCCCCCGGCCAGGAGGGCAAACTCATCTCCGGCCAGACCACCGCCACCGACGACCCGGTTCAATACAGCTGCCAGCGCAACTACACCCTGTTGTCCACCGACGGTTACTGGAACACCCCGGACGAAGACGAAGCCAACGGCTTTGGCGCCTTCAAGGTGGATGGCACCACGCTGGTCGGCCAGGTCGACGGCTACGAAAAGCGCCCGCAGTACGACGGCGCGCGCATGCGCATCGTCAAGACCTACCGCGTCGATGGTGAGTCGACCGTGAGTGGCGAGTGGCGCCGCACGGTGACCAGCTACCCGCTGGGCAACTACCAGGAGCGCGTCTGCGTGGGCGTGACCAAGTCCGGCAAGACCACCTACACCTGCACCAACTACGAAACCGCCGGCTACAGCACCTCCACCACGGTCACCACACGAGACCGAACCACCGTCAAGGCCACACAGGCCACGCGCACGTACGAGACCCTCGACGGCCTGGTCACGCGGGACATCACCAGCCCCAACCCGCCCAACGTCGTCGGCACCTCGGTGACGGACACCAACGAGCAGGTCACCGGCCCGACAGCCGGTGGCTGGCAAGCCACGGGCTCGCGCAGGAAGATCAGCTCGTCCAGCTGCACGGTCTCGTTCTGGAACACCTGCTCGACTTTCCTGCCCAGCACCAACAGCACCTCCTACGCTGCGGGCCCCGCCACCTCGACGGTGATCGTCGATTCGACGGCCACGCCACTGAACAACGTCGTCACCGCCGAAACCCTGACCAACACGCAGGAAACCTGGGAAGGTGGCGCCGCCAACTCTCTGGCTGACGTGGCGGCCTACTACTACGCCACGCCGTTCCGGGTCGACGCCAGCGTGAACTGCATCCGCACGCCCGACCACGAGGCTTGCCGCGGCGAGCTCTCGCCCAGCGGCATGGACACCGGCACCTACCAACACATGACCACCTTCACCCTGGGCCTGGGTGTGAGCGGTCAGATGAAGTACGACCCCAACTACATCAGCCAGTCCAGCGGTGACTACTTCAACGTGCGCAACGGCCCCAACAACTGGCCCACGCCCTACAACCCCAGCTCGATCGACAGCGACATCCCCGGCAAGATCGACGACCTTTGGCACGCTGCGGTCAACGGCCGAGGCCAGTACTTCTCAGGCTCCGAGAGCAAGGTGCTGGAGCAGTCCATCAAGGACACCCTGACCACCATCAAACAATCCTCCGGCTACAGCGGCTCGGCTGCAGCGAGCTCGCTGCGCCCCGTGCCCGGCACCGACGAGGCCTACCTGGCTTCGTACACCACGCTCAACTGGGTCGGCGACCTCAAGGCATTCAAGCTGATCGAGGTCACCGAAGGCGGTGTGCTCACCGGGGTCGAGGTGTCCTCGCAAGAGCTGTGGAGCGCCTTTGATCAACTCAACGCCACCCTCTACAGCTCGCGCAACATTTACTACAAGGGCAGCGTGAGCGCCGGTGGCAGCACGTCGCTCGCACTCAGGCCCTTCAACTTCACCAACCTCACCGCAGACGGCCTGAGCGCCCAGTTCGCCAACGCCTGCTCGCGCAGCCCCGCCCCCACCCAATGCGAAGGCTTTGACGACGACAAGCGCGCCATCTTCAACAGCGGCGCCAACCTGGTGAACTACCTGCGCGGTGACCGCACCAACGAGGGCAGCATCTTCCGTGCTCGCACCGGTGTGCTCGGTGACATCGTCAACGCGTCGCCGGTGTTCGTGGGCGCGCCCCCGTTCAAGTACGTCGACGAAGGCTACGCCGACTTCGTGCGCAATCAGTCGTCGCGGGCCAAGACGGTCTACATCGCGGCCAACGACGGCATGCTGCACGCCATCTCGGCTGACTCCAGCTCCGGAGGCACCGAGCGCTGGGCTTTCGTGCCAACGGCCGTGATGCCCAACCTGTACCACCTCGCCGACAGCGACTACGCCGAGCGCCACCGCTACTTCGTCGATGGCTCGCCCATCGTGGGTGACGTGGCCGACAGCAGCGGCACCTGGCGCACCATCCTGGTGGGTGGTCTCAACAAGGGCGGCAAAGCTTACTACGCGCTGGACATCACCAACCCGACCAGCCCCACCTTGCTGTGGGAGTTCGACACCTCCAACGATGCCGACATGGGCTACAGCTACGGCAACCCCATCATCACCAAGATAAAGGTCAAGGACGAAGCCGCCAGCACCACCGACAAGGAGGTCTTCAAGCAAGTCTGGACGGTGATGTTCTCGTCGGGCTACAACAACCACACCGGCAGCGGCACGGGCGTGGGCGCGCTCTACATCGTCGACGCCAACACCGGCAGCCTGATCAAGAAAATTCAGACCACCGTTGAAAAGGGCGGCGCCGAAGTGGGCGTGGGCGACACCACCACCCCGAGCGGCCTGGGCAAGATCAACGTCTGGATCGACTCCGAAACCGACAACGTCGCCCGCCGCGCCTACGGTGGCGACCTGCTGGGCAACCTGTGGCGCTTCGACTTCAACGACGAAATCGAACCCAAGGGCAAGGCCTTGCTGCTGGCTCAACTGCAAACCTCGACGACCAAGAGCGGCGTCACGACCACCAAGGCCCAACCGATCACCACGCGACCGGAATTGGCCGAAGTCAGCTACGGCGGCGGCAAGCATGCCGTGGTGCTGGTGGGCACGGGACGCTTCCTGGGCCAGACCGACATGAGCGACACGCAGACCCAGAGCATCTACGCCATCACCGACCCCCTGACCAGCACGGGCTGGGGCGACGTGCGAGCCAACGAGCGCCTGGTTCGTCAGAGCCTGGAGACCGGCTCCGATGGCAAGACCCGCACCATCGCGACCCCGGTCAACCAGGTTCGCTGGGGCACCGACCTGGGCTGGGGAATCGACCTGCCCAGCTCCAAGGAACGCGTCGCTGTCGACATGAGCCTGCAATACAACACGCTGGCCGCCGTGAGCGCCGTGCCGGAAGGCACCGCCTGCTCCCCCACCGGCACATCCTGGGTCTACTTCCTGAGCGTGCTCAACGGCAGCACGGCCGTCGATCAGAAGTACGCCGGCGAGCAGATCTCGTCGGGCCTGGGCACCGGCATCACCTGGCTGGACCTGGGCGGCGGCAAGTCGACCGTGCTGGTGCCCGACAACCGCAGAGGCATCCACACCAAGCGGCCGCCCGCTGGTGGCTCCGCGCCCCCGGGATCGGTTCGCCGCACCTCGTGGCGCGAACTGATCGACTGACCCCGAGCAGGCGTCCATGACAAAGACCTGGCGAATCGCCCCCCCACTGGTGCTGGCCACCACCCTGCACGCGATGGTCCTGACCGGCGTGGTGCAGTGGCGGGGCGGCGACAC